>NZ_FOOK01000039.1 GCF_900113175.1 Planifilum fulgidum
GCACGTTGTTCCGGCGTAAAAGTTCGCGGGCGGCCGCCTCCATAACGGGGGTGAAGCGATTTCATCCCTTCCTTATTAAACCGGTGAATCAACCGTCGAACGTGATCCTCGGATAGGTGATACAGTCGGGCGATGTTTGGGACGGTCATCTTTTGGGCGGATGCCAGAATAACCATTGCCCGCCGGACTTTCACCGGATGGGATCCTTTTCGAATGATATGTCTTAATTGATTGCCTTCCTTGGTGGTCAAGTCACGAACGAAAATCATTTCGATCACCTATGAATCCATTCGACCATGAGGTAACATTTTCCTTCGGAATTTCCCGATCTAAGTTAGTCGACGGGGCACTAGATCAATTTGCTGATTCAGACGGGATTGTCTGTCTTTCCCCCGTGCGTGGAGAGAGTTCAGCGGCGGATCGGCTGCGTAATCTTCTTGCTGCTGCGTTCGGTAATGATTGGTCTACAGCAAAGGAAAAGCAGCTTCTTCAAGCTGCGACTCCCAATGGCAGACCATCTTCATCCCTCGAAGAGTGGTTAAAGGATAAGTTTTTCGAGGAGCACTGTAAACTGTTTCATCACAGACCGTTCATTTGGCACATCTGGGATGGCCGCAAAGATGGTTTCAACGCTTTGGTCAATTATCACCGTCTTGCCGGCCCTAACGGTGACGGTCGTCGCACCTTGGAAGCACTGACCTATACGTACCTGGGTGACTGGATCGAACGACAGAAAGCTGAACAACGCGAGGGCAAGGAAGGTGCGGACGCTCGTCTTGCCGCCGCTCTCGACCTACAGGAGCAGCTAAAAAAGATTCTGGAGGGCGAACCGCCGTATGACATTTTTGTCCGCTGGAAGCCGTTATATGAACAGCCGATAGGTTGGGAACCGGACATCAATGACGGCGTCCGGATAAACATTCGCCCGTTCATGTCGGCCACGCTGAAAAAGGGTGGTCGGGCCGGCGCTGGTATACTAAGGTCGAAACCGAATATCAACTGGAAAAAGGACCGTGGAAAGGAGCCGGAAAGTCTGCGTCCCAAGGATGATTTCCCTTGGTTTTGGGGTTGTGATCCGGAGAGACACCCCGAGCATCGTACCAACTTCATGGGCGGCCAAAACTTCGACGGCAACCGGTGGAACGATTTGCATTATAGTAACGCGGTGAAACAAGGAGCACGGGAACGCGCAGCGAAGGGGGTGAGGACGTGAGAATGCAGAAGGTTGCATCTGTGACTCTCCTGGATGAACTGGTTGCCTCATTGCGTGCCTGTGACACGACTCCGGATGGCATGGTTCGTCCTGCAGCAATTTTGTGGACAGACCCAAAACGGCAATGGCTGCCGCTGAAAGCCATGCTTTTGGACTGTTTGCCTGAACTGATCGTTTTAGGGGACTATGATCCTGCTCACCGAACCGGGCCGGCAATCTGGATTCGCTGTGTGGTAGATCGTACGTTGGAGGATCCGAAAATTCCTGAGGATCGTGTGCCGATTGTCTACTTGCCTGGTGTGGCAAGGCAGGACTTGCGTACGGGTGAGGACTGCCCGATAGAGTTGAGACCCCTTGTTGAATTGATGTTTCGAGGAACACTGTGGTTGCAGCGCGGTGGTCACGACTGGACGGTCACAGCCTTTCTGACTTCACCGCATGGGCTTGCTTTGGATCTTGCAAGGGATCAGGATACGCTCGATGCATTGGAACGGGCACTCCGTGAGGTGGCTCAGACCCCTGTTGACCAACTTCGGGGACGTCGGCTTGAAGCAGAGGATTTTGACAAACTCCTTTCGACTGATGTCATACGTGATCTGCTGAGATGGATGAGCGATCCGAAAACAACAAAGGAACGGATGGGTACCGAGCGTTGGGAAGCATTCCGCAACCAATGTCGGGCACAGTTTGACTTCGATCCCGAGAAAGACGGTGAGATCACCGCCGGCGAGCGACTGGGCTTGAGGGAAGGGCCATGGAAAGAGGTATGGGAGCGTTTTGAAGAGTCTCCTCAAGTATTTCCAGGAATTCCTGATCTGCTTCGGCGTTCGCAGCCGGATGAGCTTCTTTTCGAGCGTGCACCATGGCCGAACCTTAACGATCAGGATGAAGAGGGGGTTCGGATTGAACTTGCCGGACTAAAGAATCTTTCACACACCGAAGCGTGTACCAAGGTGTTGGAACTTGAGCAAAAGCACGCCGAACGCCGGAGATGGGTCTGGGCCCGACTTGGCCTTTCGCCGATGGCCGCGGTACTTGAACCGCTAGCGCGGCTCGCCCGCGTGGCTCGGTCGGCTCTCGGGGGAAGTACGCCAGATGAGATCGCGAATGCTTATGTGGAAGGTGCTTGGGAGGCCGACGCGGCATCCTGGGAGGCGGTGACTCTGGCTCCAATCGCTGATGAGGCTCTTATCAAAAACACCGTTCGAATTTTGCTCGAACCATGGCTGGACGAATCGGCTCGTGCGTTTCAGCGAGCGGTCGAAATGCATTCGTTTCCAGGTAAGGGAAAACAAGAATCCGTAGCAGGCGAGCCAAGTATGTGTCTTCTGTTCGTGGATGGCCTTCGTTACGATGTCGGGCGGAAGCTTGCCGAACGGCTGGAAGCCAAAGGGTGTCGTGTCCAGGTTCGATGGCGATGGGCAGCTTTGCCGACGGTGACAGCGACAGCAAAACCTGCTGTCACGCCGGTCGCTGGTGATATTGTGGGTGACGAACTCCCTGAGGATTTTACCCCGAGGTTTTCTGAGAGTGGTAAACCTGTCAAAGCAGCAACGCTTAGAGCCGCTTTGGAGGCACGGGGATACCGGGTATTGCAAACCGACTTAGAAGACCGAACTGACAACGACGAAGCATTCGGTTGGTGCGAGACGGGTACAATCGACCGCCGGGGACATGACCTTGAAGACGATCTGGCCCGACATATCCTACAGGAAATTGAACGTTTGACTGAACGAATCCTGAGATTGTTCGATGCCGGTTGGACATCCGTGCGTGTGGTGACTGACCACGGTTGGCTCTGGGTTCCTGGAGGGTTGCCCAAGGTCGATCTGCCCAAGCATCTAGCGGCAAGTCGTTGGAAGCGATGTGCCGTCATTGAAGGAGAATCACAAGTTGATGCGTTGATTGCACCTTGGTATTGGAATATATCCCAGTATTTTGCAACTGCACCCGGGATCGCCTGTTTCAATGCCTCACCAAGTTATGCGCACGGTGGACTCAGTATTCAGGAGTGCCTGATTCCTGATTTGCTCGTCGAAAGAGGAAGTGGATCGTCACATCGAGCTATTATCAGATCAGTGACTTGGCGCAGGATGCGCTGTTTTGTTGAGGCGGAATGCTCATTGGAAAGAGTGGTTGCCGATCTCCGTCTTGAACGACCCGACGGGATTTCCGTGGTTTCATCCACCAAGAAACTGGATAAGGACGGCACGACCAGTTTGGTCGTTGCCGATGATGCATACGAAAACAAGAATCTGGTTCTGGTCCTTCTGGACCAAGAAGGAAATGTTCTCGCTCAGCGGAAAACCAAGGTGGGAGATTCCTTATGATTACTCCTGTTGAAATGGATCGTCTCGACGAGATTGCTGCGTCTGTCTTTGAAGGATACCTCGTCCGTAAAGACTTGGTTCGAAAGTATGCCCGACAGTATCCTGTCCCAACCTACGTGGTGGAGTTCCTCCTGGGCAGGTATTGTGCAAGCACCAATGAGGAGGAAATCCAAGAGGGGCTGGAAATTGTCGGGAAGCAGTTGAAAGGCCGAACGGTACGTACCGGGGAAGAAGAGCTTTTCAAGGCCAGGGCACGGGAGGAAGGCTCAGTCAAGCTGATTGATATCGTCAAGGCCAGACTCGACGCAAAAAACGACTGCTATGTGGCCGAATTGCCGAGTCTGAATCTGCGTGACGTTCAGATCGCCGATTCGCTCGTAAAAGAGAACGAGAGGATGTTGACGGATGGGTTTTACACCGAGGTAACGCTCGAATATGACCCGATTGTGGCCCAGGAGAAAAATGGGCGTCCATTTCGGATAGCAGCGTTGCGACCGATCCAGATGTCCAGTCCAAACGTTCTTGACGTATTGGCAAAGGGGCGGCAAGTTTTTACCACCGATGAATGGCGTGATTTTCTCATTCGATCCATTGGATTGGAGCCATCTGTTCTGAGCGAACGGGCTAAAATGGTGACCATGCTTCGTATGGTGCCGTTCGTCGAGCGCAATTACAACCTTGTCGAACTCGGACCGCGGGGGACAGGAAAGAGCCATCTGTTTCAGCAGATATCCCCCTATTCGCATTTGATATCGGGCGGGAAGGCCACAGTGGCCAAAATGTTTGTTAACAACGCGAACGGTCAACGTGGATTAGTCTGCCAGTATGATGTTGTTTGTTTCGATGAGATATCCGGAATCTCCTTCGATCAGAAGGATGGCGTTAATATCATGAAAGGGTATATGGCCTCTGGTGAGTTCAGCCGCGGGAAGGAGAGTATCCGGGCCGAAGGCGGAATCGTGATGGTGGGGAACTTCGATGTGGATGTTGAACAGCAACAAAGGATCGGGCATTTGTTGAGCCCCCTGCCGAAGGAAATGCGGGATGATACAGCGTTTCACGACCGAATCCATGCTTTTGCCCCAGGGTGGGATTTCCCAAAGCTCAATCCGCATGAACATTTGACGAATCACTTCGGTCTTGTCAGCGACTTTCTCAGTGAATGCTGGCATCGTTTGCGAGAAACAAGTCGAGTCCATGTCCTACAGAACAGAGTGTTTTGGGGAGGTGCACTAAGCGGACGTGACATAGAGGCAGTTAATAAAACGGTTAGTGGCTTGTTGAAGCTCCTTTTTCCTGATCCGGAGATGCCCATTCCGGACCATGACCTTGAATGGATCGTTCGTCTGGCCCTCGAATCCCGCCGGCGTGTGAAAGAGCAACAGAAACGCTGTCTCAAGAGCGAATTCCGTAATACCCATTTTAGCTACAAATTAGGTGCCGACGGAGTGGAGCAGTTTGTAGCCACGCCCGAATTGCATAGCGATGAGGCCATTGAAGGTGATCCTTTGCCCCCTGGCTAGGTATGGGCGGTTGGGCCTGGAGCCCAAGAATCCGGACCCGGATTGTATCGGATTGAAGTGGCCGTGGGGCCTGGCAGCGGGGTGCGTATCTTAAATCACCCGCAACCACCTGCGTTTCGTGAAAGTGTCAAAGTTGGAGA
Organism: Planifilum fulgidum; assembly: GCF_900113175.1. Lineage (NCBI taxonomy): Bacteria > Bacillati > Bacillota > Bacilli > Caryophanales > Thermoactinomycetaceae > Planifilum > Planifilum fulgidum. The sequence goes on from NZ_FOOK01000039.1 coordinate 5,207, forward strand.
ACAAAATCTCTACGCTCGTGCGAAAGAACTTGTTGGTGATCGGGATCCGCGAAGCCATGAGTTCTCCATTCAACTTCGGGCAATGGATGCCGACAAGAGCGGAGCAGGTTTGGGTTTGCCCGTCTTGGTGGCTATGGTTGGAGCTCTTCTCGAAAGAAATACCCGTGGTGGAACCATTATAGTCGGTCCACTTAATCTGGGAGGTTCGATAGAGATGCTCCCCAACCCCGTGGCTATTGCTGAGCTCGCCGTAGATAAAAAGGCTACTACTTTACTCATGCCGATCTCCGCTCGCCGTGCACTTAACGACCTCCCCGATGAACTTTGGACGAAAATCAGCATTGAGTTTTACAGTGACCCGACTGATGCCGTTTTCAAGGGATTGATTGAATAAGGGTAATCTCAACTGGATTTTGGGCTAGGTAAGATGGTCTCGGCAGGATCAGGGATTCGCCCGATTGTCCTTTTCGATTACCATCTGGTATCAGGAATCGGACGACATCATCCACATCGTTTGTAAAGCCGATGGTGAGCATCAGTTCCACACAACAGTTCGAAGAAGAGGAGAAAAGCGGTTCTACCCAATCTAACCATTTGGCTAACACGCTGATAAAGTACGATAAACCTGCTCCGCAGCTGAAGGACAAGGGAGAACAGTGAGAAGCGCATTTGATGAGGTATGAAAGCGAAATAAAGCTTCGGAGAGGAGTAGTAATGAGCGATATTAAACTTTTCAGGATCCAGAACAGCAGCGTTCAGGAACTCTTAGGAAGCGCTGTCGCTTTAGAAAAGTCGCTGCAGACTTTAATTGGGAACAACCTAGAGAATTTACTTGGAGTGCGCTTTTTGGCCAGTGAGTATCCCACTGGCCCGAGACACGGTGGACGAATCGACACATTGGGAATTGACGAGAACGGATGTCCGGCATTATTGAATACAAACGGGCGACCAACGAGAATGTAATCAACGGATTTATTCTACTTGGACTGGTTACTCGATCACAAGGCGGATTTCCATTTCCTGGTGCAAAAAAATTTGGCGATCAAGAAGCCGACAAGATTGACTGGTCTGCGCCGCGATTGATCTGCATCGCGGGAGACTTTACCCGCTACGTTGAGCATGCCATACAGCAGATAAATCGCAGCATCGAATTTATCCGTTACCGGCGGTTCGGAGACGATCTGCTTCTACTTGAGCTGGTGAACGCCGTGACAGTCCGACCGGAAGGGTTGACTAGTCCTCCAAGTTTCCAGTACGTCATACAAGACCATCACCGAAACCCTCGCGGAGCTTTCCGGGCCGTTACGCGATCTATATGAAGAGCTACGCTCCTATCTTCTGGCGCTCGGCGATGATGTACAGGAGAAAGTTCTCAAGTACTATGTAGCCTTCAAGCGTATCAAGAATTTTGCCTGTGTAGAGGTCCACCCTGCCAAGAGGGTCATCACGTTGTTTCTCAAAGTTAATCCGGACGAAGTTGAACTAAGGCCCGGCTTTACCCGCGGTGTGAGGCAGATAGGCAATTACGGAACCGGAGATCTCGAGGTAACGCTGCGGAGCCGCGAAGACCTTGATCGAGCGAAAAATATGATCCAGAGAAGTTATGAAGCGAGTTAATCATGGAAGGGTAAGAGGAGGGCGTCATAAACAGGTATTTTTCTTACGATGGTCATCCACTACAGTGTGGAATTTTGCTATGAGGTAATTAGTAAACAATGTCATCTACCGAGCGAAAAAATTTGGCGGTGGTGTTTTTCCCTCTCTGAAGAGTAGATAGCCTTAGAATAAGGGGGAGGGCCAATGGATTCATTAACTGAGCAAGTTCTCAGATTTCTTTGTACCTACAAAGAGTGCCAAAAAAATGCATCTAGTGAATTCAGGGTTATCAACGCCGACGTTGTTAAGGCATTTGAAACGGCTGGATTAACTCCAAAGGAAAAACGTTTGCTCTTGGGATTAGTTCGTACACAAGCAGATTTTAGAAAAGTTATAAAACGTAGGGACTTCGTGGAAATTGAAAGTGCATGTGGGAAAATGGCTAGAAAGCTAAAAAAGTTAGGACGTAATCATATCTCTTTAGAAATGAACTATCCAAAACAAAAACGTAAAATAAGTACTGGCCGTGTAAAGATGGACTATCCAAAGTACAAACGTAAAAAATGGGGGATACAACACATATGGTAGTTAAAATCTACTCCCGTATCAGCTTCAGTCGTAATCGGAGCGGTTTTTATATGGGGTTTCCATAAAAACCAGTCGTGGAAGCTACAAGTGAGTATATTGTTCCCTGGATCCACAAGGCCCGGATCGGGGACTGTTAAGATTTTAATACCAGAAGGATGCGCAGACGTTCGGATTTGCAATGGGGTTCTCCTTTTTTCCCCGATATCCGCCATACATGCACCAATCAACAAAAACAAACTAAATATCGACCCGTAACTTCGACTTGTTTTCCTCCTCTTCAACTTAACTTAATTTAACAATACAATCTGTTCCTTCCCGGTTCGGACTATTCCCACAAGTCTCTGGTACAAGTCCGGGTCTGAGCGATAGTGGTCTCGTAATAGGTGCTGTCTTTTCGATAAAATCCATTGACCCAGACATCAGCACTGAAAACCTGGGGAACCCAAGATAAGATCATACAGGTTAGGAAAGCCACCTTGTAAAAAGCCTTTCGTTCCGTCGGTCCCATTCCTAATTCCTTTCGGTAAGAGTCTATTGTTCTCCATGCTGGCGATCAACCAACCCGGTTCCTTTTTGGATTCAGTGATCACCAATTCTGCTTTTTGCCAATAGATCACCTTTTGCCATGACATTGAGCGTTTTCCCGGCTGGTAAAGGGAATCTTGCTCTTAATCACAAGTTCCCCAATCCGGCATATCCGGTGGCCTCAAAGAGACCTGTTTCATTCCCTTCAAACCGAATTTGGGCAAGAACATCATTTTTGCACTCATCCAGTAAGGTTTTCCTTTCCATCAGGGGGCGGCCTAGAACCGCTTTTCCCCTGTGGTACAGGATGTCGAAAACCACATACTGAACTGAAAACACTCGCGCCAACTGTTCAATCTTAAGGAGACTCCGTGTCTGAAGTTGCTTCATTACCTGTTCAAAATGCGGTATACATTCCCCATCGGTCATGATCAGTTTCCCGTCTAGAACCGTTCCGTTGGGGATGAAGCATTCCTTTAGCTCGGGAAACCGATCAAACACATTCCCATGGCGGATACAAGCCTTCATCCCCTCCATGGCTGTCAGGATTGGGTTCTGTGATTATCCGCTCATCATCATAGGGCTAGTTCATCTTCTGAGTTAAAGTGGGAGAAATGAACATCTCGATCATCTATTTCCGTCATGCCAGTATGGATGATCGAATCAGACTGGGAATCGAAGGGAAATTGGGAGAGGACTTGAAAACGGCACCCCTCAACGGATGCCTTTTAGCTTCCTTCGGCACCATTTGTCCTCGTCAAATCCCGCATTTGTCACATACCCCGGACACTGCCACACCCCGAGCTTATTGTCCTTTGCGAATCGCTCCGCTTCCCGGAAGGCTTCCAAATGCCGGTGAGACGCATAGACATATCCCACCCGGCGAGGCTTTTTCCAATAGCTCTTCCTGCGCGTTCTGGCCGTTTGTGTAAACATAGGCTAAAACCCGACCGTACTTATCCCTTTTCTCCACGTCATACTCCAGCGTGATCCGGTCGGCTTCACTCAATATCTTTTTGGAGTACTCACTGGCCTCTTCCCCGAGAGGCTGGGTACCCCATTCAGGATGCTGTGTCTCTGGAGTGTCTACAAGAAGGAACTGTACTGTCTCTACCTTGCCGTTAATACGCAATTTTACGGAGTCCCCGTCAATATGACTCACAAACTCCGCCTCTTCTACATCCTTGGGTTCCCTGGCCGAATTTGCACGAAAGTACGCAATACCTGTTGGGTGGTCCTTGAGGAAATCCTTCTGAAGAACCTTCATGAGGAGATACTGCCTCCTGTCCCCTTCCACAACCAGCCAAAAACAACAGCAACACAAGTAACAGCATCCATCTTTTGATACGCTCTTTTTGGCACCCTTATCTTTGTTTTGAGATTATTTAAGCACATTTCTCTTACTGGTGGATCTGTAACGTGGGAGTCTTCAAAGCGGTTACCATTTAGAGAAAATAAATTCATTTTATTGAATCACGTGAATGGAGAAGAAAAAAAGAGAAGGTTTACAGTATCTTCATTTCTGCTATTTCATTTTGCAGAAAAAAAGTGGATGTAATGAGTCACAATGAAAACTCCTTATCAGATCTAAGATGAGAAGCCTCTAGACCACCTCATGGCCTCCACCAATTTGGCTGTTTGTGTTTTACCTATGAGGAATTGAAACAGCCACTTTCTGGGATCTAACTAGAGCTGGATAGTTGCAACAACAGTTATACAGCGTGAAGAGCAATCCCCGAGGGAAAAATACGGATCGACGTCGAAAAAGATAATCACGGGTTACAGTTGCCTGAAGGGGAGGAAATCGTCTTGTCCGGACTCAAAGAGCTGAAAGATCAGTTTTACTTATATTACACGAAGAAAATCACTCTCAGGGATTTTGAATCATGGCTTTATCATTCTCCGGAGCTTGAAGAGGATATCGGCAAGGACTTTTATTTTCAATTAATTGATATCAATTACCGGGATAAGTTTGCCGGAGACCATCTGGAGAAAGTCATGTTTTCCCGTTTCCAACAAGTGGAATTTGAGGAGAAGAAGATCAGAGAACTACTGGAGAATTTTGCAGAAAAAATTTTCAGAAAGTATTGGAACAGCTGCATAATGAATATTGTAAGGGATATTATTTTTTGTCTCTGGTGTTGGCTTATGAATATGACGAACTTCCGTGTGATATAAAGGAGATACTTTTCAGGGAAGCGCGACGGGTCCTGAGGCTAATGGAACAGGGCCTGATTGTGATCACCGGTTTGTATGAATACAGGTGTATGGAAGAGGAACAGAGTGAGGATCCATAATTAAAGACCATGAGTTTCCATATGAAAGTTGAGGGACACTCAAGTTACCCATATTTCGTTTCCTTCCCCAGTAACAGAGAAGTCTCAATTGCTAAAACAAAATACAACAATACAAGGTGATTGGCTAACCTGGATCATTACTTGGTGGTGACCGAAGATCCACGAACGGTAGGGGAAAGCGTTTCCAATATTGTCACTGGGAAGAAGCTTATCGGACCGCTGGGATCACATACATGCCGGAGAGGGAGAGACCTCGCTTATCATGCATCTGATGCCGAAAGCGGTGAAAGAAGATAAACGATCCGTTTGACTCACCTGACCGTCCTTTTTTGGAAACCATCTGGATGAAACCCTATACTGAAAGCGGAACAATCGGTTTTCCCACTCGGGCAACCACTGAAAAGGGAAGATTGCTCCTGCAATCATTAGCAAATCAAAATCGCATCAACCATAGAGGAAATTGGGAAGCAAAAATAACCGGGATTTTCCTTTCAGGCTATTGCAGGTTACCTATGAGGGATCGATTTTGCAAACACCGGGAGCTTTGGTTAAAACCCCGGAGGTGTTCGGAAAATGGAGAAGAAAGCCAAGTATATCAAGGGATTCAGCGCCCGCTGTCACAATGAAAACACCCCAGGTAAAGAGGATTGAAACCTCCCACACGTCAAAATCATCCTCCGGCCGGATGGTCACAATTAGAACACCTCGGTAAAAAGGATCTAAAATGAAAAAGGCTGGTATAAACCCAGCCTTCAACAAATATGAAATCCTATTTTTCTTTTTTGATGATTGCAAACGAAATTTACAATTGTAAACGAGCTGCAGAAAACTGGGCAATATCTTTTTGTACTATACTGATCCTGCCCCTGTAAAATTAGCGTTATTTCAAGAGGTTTCGAAGATCAAATAGACACTAAAACACACTGTAAAACTCCAGACTTAAAATTTGGGACCAAGGGGTCTTCGGTTCAAATCCGGCCGCCCAGACCAGGAATGACGGAGGTTTTCAGCCTACGCTTTTTTATTTCCCTGGCCAAACTGCAAACGAATTTCCATCGGCGATAAAGTAGGAAATCTTATAACATGGCGGAGATGCGCTTGAAACTTTCACAAAGCGGTTTTCAAAGGCTTGGACGAGAGCCGCTTGGATTTCGAAACAAAAGGAAGCGCAAGTGTTCTACGGGGCCAAAAAGGGGGACAACTTTTATGTTGGTGTTTCTTGTTTCACAAAGAAGCTGTGGTTATAATACCACGCAGAACAAGGGCTTGGGAGAATGAAGATATCCGGGAACCCGTCGTTCAGCTCATTGCTGGCTCCCTTCAAATGAAACATACCGGCCCGAAGCGATTCCGGCCGCCCCTTCCAAGTCGCGTAAGATAAATGCATCTTGTCAAAAGGAGAATCGGGTTGAACGGCCGAATTGAATTGAACGGCGTTTCGTTGTATGTCCAATCGGAAGGGGAAGGCTCGACCGTTGTCTTGTTGCACGGCACGCCGCTGGACCATCGTATGTGGAACGAAACCTTCGCGGTTTTGCGCCCACACCGTCCGTTATGACTTGCGCGGTGCAGGGCGTTCCGGAGACGGTGAAGGCCCGTTCGCGCATCACGACGACTTATGCGTACTTCTCGAGGCATTGGGAGTGGACCGCGCATTCCTCCTCGGGATCTCGGTCGGCGGCAAAATCGCGATCGATTACGCCTTGCGGTATCCGGATACGGTGCGGAGCTTGGTGTTGATCAACCCGGGAGTGAGCGGCTATCGTTGGTCGGATCAATTTCTTGCGCAAGAGGGGGATCTTAGGCGGCTGTCGGATCAGGGGTTATCGGATTTGGCGTGGGAGCGGTTTCTGCAAACCTGGGTGGAAGGTCCCTTCCGGTGACAGGAAGGGGTGCATCCGACGGTTCGACAGCGTGTCCGGCAAATGGTGGCAGACAACTGGGAACGCGTGAGAAAAAGCGTGACGCAGTTTCGGTGGTTTGTCCGGCGTCACCGCTTTCACTTGAGTCATCCGCGGCGACCAGGATTGGGAGGAAATCCAGGTGCTTGCCCGATTTGTCGCGTCATTCATCCCGCAGGCCGAGTTGGTCACCATCACGGGAACGGGGCACCTTCCTCCCTTGGAGCAGCCGGACGTTTTTCACACCCATTTGCTCCGATTTTTGAAGCGGCATGCGGAGGTATGACTTTTCATCCCCTTACTTTGAGCATCCTCGCCGTTGGGACGTTGCGTGCTGCCGCATGTTTTGTGGGGTGGCTCGGAAATCTATTACGTGTAACGGGTTTTGTTCCGATTGGCGGCCGCTCCTCCCAGCCGCTTTCGCGCTTGCATCAGCCGGGCTAAAAAATAAAAACCGGCCTGAAGCCGGTTGGAAGCGGAAAGGGGATTCCATTACCGGGCCGCTTGGCGCGGAGTGCGGAACAGATGGTTCTGAATGAAGTGGGACAGGCCGAATTCCTCGTTGGACGGAACGATCACGTCGGCGGCATGAAGGACTTCGGGGTGGGCGTTGGAGACGGCGGCGGACAATCCGACGGTTTGGAACATGGGCAGATCGTTCAGGTGGTCACCGATTGCCGCGGCTTGTTTGGGCGAAAGGTTCAACTGATCGGCCACCCGCTGGAGGGCGGCTCCTTTGGAAACGCCCGGAGGAAGGATTTCATAGTAGTGATCGGAGGATTGGACGAAGGTGAAGGGAATTTTTGTCTCGTCCAACCAGCGGCGCAGTTCACCAATCCCCTCTTCGTCGGAGACGGCGGCGATTTTCACCCAATTCTGGTTGAGCAGGACTTCGAAGGAAGGGATCACTTTTAACTTCGGCTCTTCGTTTTGAAGTCCCTCGGAGGACAGGGGGCCGATGTGGGTCGTGTAGATGTGGTGGGAGGTATAGACAAAGAAATCGATTCGGCGGCTCAGACGGGGCATGTTTCTCACGATTTCCCGGACCAGGTCGTCGCTCAGATGGGCCAGCGGCATCAGTTCCCGGGTGGCGGGGTTGTATATCAGGGCACCATTGCATAAAATGACCGGAAGTTCGATATTCAGTTCCCGGATGAAGCGCTCGGTTTCGGTAAAATTGCGGCCGGTGGCCAGTGTGAACAGCCCGCCTGCCTGGCGAAAGCGGGCAACCTCATGCCGGATCTGAGGGGGAATCTCTTTCTGATTGTTAAGGAGAGTTCCGTCGATGTCGGAAACGAGAAAGGGATATGCCAACATGGACAAGCTGATCAACCCCTTTGTTTGATGTTGCTCTTCCATCCCATGTAGCCGTTGAAAAAGAAGGCACCGTCCCCTTGCATCCGGCAGGAACGACGACAAAACAGCGTACATATCTACTAATTATACTATATTTATTACAGCGCTGTATATATCCGAAATCGCCTTAAAAAAAACACAAAAACCCGGAAAAGAATCAGGTTTCCGGGTTTTTGCCTTTGCCGGACGGTCGGGGACGTTGGGTGAGAAGGGCGCTCAGCTGCTCCAGCAGATCCCCTCCGCCCATCAGGGTGATGTTGCTCACCTTTTCGCATATTCTCTCCAGGTATTCCAATTCCTTCAGCCGGTACAGGGTGGGATTCTGATCCATCAATTTGGCGGTGTTGAGCAGGCTGCGCGTGGATGCGGTCTCTTCCCGGCGGGTGATGATGTTGGCCTGGGCCTGTTTTTCCGCCAGGAGGACGGTATTGAGAATCTCCTTGATATCGCCGGGCAGGATGATGTCCTTCACCCCTGCGGCGACAAATTGCACGCCGAAATCCCGGCTTTTTTCTTCCAGTTTCTGCAGCACGAAACTGCCGATCTCCTTTTTCCGGTTGAGCAGCTCGTCCAATTTGAGGGTGCCGACGTACTCCCTGAGCACCAGCTGGAGATAGATGTAAATCTGATCCTCGAAGGAATTGAACTCCAACACTTTCAACGGATCGACAACCTTGTAGTGGCAGAAGAAATTGAGGCGGAGGGTCACCTTATCCGCCGTCATCAGTTCCTGGCCGGCCACTTCCAGCTGCTGCTGGCGCAGGTCCACCCTTTGGACCTCCACCGTTTTGGGCCCCTTCCAAAAATAGTATTTTCCGGGCTCCAGCTTCTTTTGAAAAACACCGTCGTAATACAGGATGCCGCACTCGTTGAGGGCGATCTGAAACGCTTGGAAATGGCCCCACATCTCCTCTTTGTCGAAGAGGGAACGGTCGATCTCCGGCCCCACCTCCGGATTCCTCGTGTCCACGAGGAGGAACCGGTGCTCGTAGAAGGCGTTCCAGAAGGCATAGGTTCCCGACGTGTAGACGCCGGCAAACTTGCCGTCCCGGTAGTGGATGGCCAATTCATGGTCCTTCACGTCGACGACCGTCAGTTCCTTCAACAATTCCTCATCCTTCAAGAACAGCTGGATGGGCTTGCCGGGTACCGAAAAGGGCTCGTCCACTTTCATCCGGACGACGGAGTAGAGCCCGAAAGGATAGAAATACTTGCCTGGCTTCAGATGTTTTACATAATTGCCCCCCTTGAACAGGAGGCCCCTTTCGTCATCGCAAATCCGAACCATGGTGCATCCTCTCTTACAAAGGATTGTTCCGCAAATTCCGCCTTTTGGGGAATCCTCCCGGGGAATTTGGCGGAGCCCGGCATGAGGAGACGCTCCCCCGCCCGCGTCCGGAGCTTGAAAGCGAAGGAAGCGGAAGAACGCGTTCTTCCGCCCGCTTCCCCTTCAGAGGCCCCGGAGGCCGGACGGATCGGCCCCTCCGGCCGCCGGACTGCAAGGCCCCATCCCCCGGTGTGACATCCGGGGATGCCACCGAGGATTCCGCCAAAAGCGCGGATGTGGAGTGAGTGTTGCGCCTATACAGGCCGGGTGCTCTGCCACTGAGCTAATCGCGTCCCAAACGCGATGTGGGAATCGAACCCACGCATCCCCGTTAGCCTTTGTCCGTCTGCATCGGGATACTTCCTGCCGACGCGGGCAAAAAGCACCGTGGGACCGTTCCGAGATCCCGGCAAACCGGACAAGGGTGAATCATATGGTAACAGAATATTTCGGAACGGTCAATGAGCGTTTATTTTTGATCGATCAACACTCCGAGGTTTTTCCATCCGTAGGCGATTTCCCGCAATGTGGCTTCCCCGATGGTGACGGGCTTTTCCGCCACCTTTTCACCGCCGAGGGCTTCGTAGAAGCGGCGGGAGGGGTTTTCCGCCAGCACCCAGACGAGGAGGGAGCGGAATCCGTTGGCCACAAGCGCCTGAGCCGCCGACCGGGCGAGGCGGCGGCCGATTCCCTGCCGCTGATATTCCCGCAAAAGGTAGATGGCGTACAATTCCCCGTCGTAACCGTACGCTTGGGTCCGCTCGGGGCCGCTGCAGGCAAAGCCGACGATTTCGCCTTCGGTGTTTTCCGCCACGAAAGTCCAGTTTTTCCCTTGCCGAAGGTCCTGCTTCCAGTGGTTTTCTCTCTTTTCGACGGACAGGTTGTCCAAAACGCTGTCGGGAATGATTCCCCGGTAAGTGGTTCGCCAGCTGTCCACGTGAACCCGGGCGATGCCGGAGGCGTCGGCGGGTAAGGCCTTTCTCACAATCACCTCAATTCCTCCCCAATTTTCGGCTCCAACAAAATGGATCGCATCTTCTCTTTTTTCATCGCCGGTTCGTTGATAGAATGAAGAGAAAGGCGGTCTTTGCGACCGGTATCCTGCGCTGCGCGGACCGGATTCCCTTTCATGAAGCCGTGGTAGGGCGGGGAGCACCCCCCTTTTCAAAATCCGACAGCACGGGTGTGGTGAGCCGAATGACGCTGGAAGAGCTGAAGGAAAAGTACGCCGGTTGTACCCGTTGTCCGCTGCACGAGCGGCGGACCCGTTTCGTTTTCGGAGAGGGAAATCCCCGCTCCCCGCTGATGTTCGTGGGAGAGGGGCCGGGGGCCGACGAGGATCGGATGGGCCGCCCCTTCGTCGGCCGCGCGGGGCAATTGCTGAACAAGATGCTGGAGGCGGCGGAGATCCCCCGGGAGGAGGTTTATATCACCAATATCGTCAAGTGCCGGCCGCCGGGGAACCGGACTCCCACGATGGAGGAGATGCAGACGTGCATCGTCATCCTCCGGGAGCAGTTTAAAGTGATCCGACCGAAGCTGATCGTCACCCTGGGTTCCGCGCCGACGCGGGCGATCCTCGATCCGAAGGCGCGGATCACCCGGGTTCGGGGACAGTGGTTTGAGCGGAAAGGGGTGCGGATCATGCCGACCTTCCATCCGGCTTATCTCCTGCGCAACCCGGCCAGCAAAAAGGAGGCCTGGATCGACTTCCAGGCGATCCGCGACGCCTACCGGGAAGTGCTGGCGGAGCAGGAGCGGTCGGGAGAGATCCTTACATAGATCAGGAGATCACCGCCGACTCCGCGGTTCCCCCGTTGATCTGGGTGAAGGAAGAGGCGACGGTGCCTGCGATCCGCTCCGGATCTTCCCCTTCGATGGTGTTCAGGTGGAAGATCACCTGCAGCAAGCGGGAGGATTTTTCCGTCACGGCGGCGCGGGCCGAATCCACGTAGGGACTGCCGAAGGGGCCTGATTCGTCCCGGAGGAGCAGTTTGTTTTCCATCGACACCTCCCGGCCGTTCAGCGCAGGATAACCGTCACCCGCCTTTCCGACGGTCGCCGTGATGGTTCCCTTGAGGGCGTCGGCGTCGTATATTCCGAAAGGCAATAGATATTTCAGGGAGAAAAAGTTGTTCACATCGACGGCGCTGTTCACCTCGGGGAGGGTGTCCCCCTTCAGCACCCGACGAAGCAAGGCTTCCGCCGAGGGACGGTAACGGGAAGGGGAGGAGCCCAGCCGCCGAAACGCTTCCCTCCATTCGCGGATCGGCTGGAGACCTCCTATCTTTTCCATGCTGTGTTCGATCCGGAGATGCTCCAGAAACAGCTCGAACCGTCCGCGGAAGGGGTGGGGGGAACGGCTGACGGTGCATCCTTCGTACCGGATGACGATCAGTTGCAGGTTGGGAAGTTGTGAGCGGAGTTCGGAGTCAAGGTTTACCATCGTTTGCTTTTTCACCTCCGGTCGGGATACCATAGAATAACAGATGGTCTCCAGGATTGCCAAGTCGGGTTCAGGCCATCCCCCGTCTGTTTTCCTTCGGCGGAAAGGGGCCCTGGTCCTTTTTCGCCGGGCGAAGGAAGCGGAAAGGAGGAGGATACATGGAACGGTTGAGGCAGATTCTGACTCGGATCGACGGCAGGGGATACAAGGCGTACAAGGATATTCAGGGGGAATACCGGTTTCCTTTTTTTACTTTATATATAGACTACGTCCAGGGGGATCCCTTCGCATCCCCTTCCCGGATCCGGGTGCGCATGGACCAGCAGCGGGCGAGATACGACCGGCAGTGGTATGCGGATGAACACCGGCGGATCGCCCTGGAGGACTGGGTTTTGCGCCAGGCGGCCCGGGAGGTGCAGTCCCTCTCCTTCCGGGTTCAGGGCACGGGGAAGAGCGGCCTGTTTGCGGTGGACCGCCCCGGCCAGGAGATTTTGCCGCGGACGGCGGTGGTGGTGAACGAACGGTACGTCGAACTGAGGCTCACCGTCGGTTTGCCGGCGCGGGGGCGGACGGTGTTGGGGAACAAAGCCATCCAGATGCTCTGTGAAGACCTGCCCCGGCTGGTCCAGCGCAGCCTGCCGGCATCCTCCTTCGACCGGGAGAAGCTGGAGGAGCGGCTGCGCCTGGCGGACAACCAGAAGGCGATTCGCGATTATCTGCGGGAAAAGGGATGGATCGCCTTTGTCGCCAACGGATCCATCCTGCCCCGGGAAAGCGGGGTGAGCGATCGGCCCCTGAGACACGGGCGGGTGGTCCCCTTCCAGTCGCCGCCGACGATGGAGGTGGCCATCGAGGTGCCCCACGGCGAACCGATCCGCGGGATGGTGATCAAGGACGGGATCACCCTGATCGTGGGGGGAGGTTACCACGGAAAAAGCACCCTGCTCAAGGCCCTGGAGCGCGGGGTGTACGACCACATCGAGGGGGACGGCCGGGAGTACGTGATCACCGACCGAAATGCGGTCAAGGTCCGGGCGGAGGACGGCCGCCGGGTGGAGAAGGTGAACATTTCTCCCTTTATCAACAACCTGCCCTTCGGCCGGGACACGGTCCGCTTTTCCACCGACGACGCCAGTGGCAGCACCTCCCAGGCGACCAACATCATGGAGAGCCTGGAGATGGGCGCCTCCTGCCTGCTGATTGACGAGGACACCAGCGCCACCAACTTCATGATCCGCGACGGGCGCATGCAGGCCCTGGTGGCCAAGGGCAAGGAGCCGATCACCCCCTTCATCGACAAGGTGCGCCAGATGTACGAGGAGCTGGGAGTCTCCAGCGTCCTCGTGCTGGGCGGTTCGGGGGATTATTTCGATGTGGCGGACTCGGTGATCATGATGGATGAATATCTGCCCCGCGACGTCACCGAGGAGGCGAAGGCGATCGCCGCCGCGAAGAGCAACGGGCGGAAGCGGGAAGGGGGCGATTCCTTCGGCGAAGTGACGCACCGGGTGGTGCTGTCCAAGGGTTTCGATCCCCGGAAGGGGAAAAAGGAAAAGACGGACGCCAAGGGGCTTCACACGATTCAGTTCGGAACGACCACCGTCGATTTGTCCGCCCTGGAGCAGCTGGTCGATGTGAGCCAAACCCGGGCCATCGCCGAGATGATGCGCCTGTTGGGGCGGATGGCCGACGGGCGGAAAACCCTGAAGCAGTTGGTTGACGAGCTGTACGGGCGGATCGAGGAGAAGGGGCTGGATGTCATTTCCCCCTATTTCGGCCAGCATCCCGGGGATTTGGCCCTTCCGCGGAAGCTGGAGGTGGCCGCGGCGGTCAACCGGCTGCGCACATTGTCCGTTCAGTGAGGGGAGTACGGCCGTGAAAGAAGTGACCATTTACACCGACGGCGCCTGTTCCGGCAACCCCGGTCCGGGAGGATGGGCGTCGATCCTGATGTACGGCGGCCGGATCAAGGAGATTTCCGGCGGGGAAAGGATGACCACCAACAACCGGATGGAGCTGACCGCCGCCATCGAAGCGCTCCGCCGGCTGAAGGAACCGTGCCGGGTCCGGCTTTATACGGACAGCGCCTATCTCGTCAACTGCTTTGAGCAGCGATGGCATGAAAAATGGGAAAAGAACGGGTGGTTGAACAGCAGGAAGGAACCGGTGGAAAACCGGGATTTGTGGCAGGAGTTGCTCCGGCTGGTCCGGATCCACGACGTCCGCTTTCTGAAGGTGAAGGGCCATGCCGACGACAAGTGGAACAACCGGTGCGATGAACTGGCCCGGGCCGCGGTGCCCCGAAGCGGGGACGGCTGAGGAATCGGAAGATCGGGAGGAGGTGGCAGGATGCGTCCGGAGGAGATCAAAGCCCGCTTGATCGAAGAAGCGAAGCGGCTGAACATCGACAAGATCGGCTTTGCGTCCGCCGATCCGTTTCTCGAGCTGAAGGAACGGCTGATCGAGCACCGGCGGAAAGGGTATGAGTCGGGCTTCGAAGAGCCGGACCTGGAGAAGCGGACCCGTCCGGACAAAATCCTGCCCGAGGCGAAGAGCCTCATCGCCATTGCGCTGGCTTACCCCTCCCGGCTTTCCAATCCGCCCAAGTCGAAACCCGGAGCGTATCGCGGCATCTTTTGCCGGGCGTCCTGGGGGAAGGATTATCACCACGTGCTGCGGGAGCGGTTGGAGGCCTTGAAGAAATGCCTGCTGGACATGGTTCCGACCGCCTCCGCGGAGGTCCTGGTGGATACCGGGCCGCTGTCCGACCGGGCCGTCGCGGAACGGGCGGGCATCGGCTGGGTGGGCAAGAATACCGCGCTCATCACCGAGGAGTTCGGCTCCTGGGTGTATCTCGGGGAAATGATCACCGACGTCTACCTGCCACCGGACACTCCGGTGACGGAGGGGTGCGGCGATTGCACCGCCTGCCTGGATGCCTGCCCCACCGGGGCCCTCGTGCAGCCCGGTCAATTGAACGCCCAGGCCTGCCTGGCCTATTTGACCCAGACCAAGCAGATGGTGCCGGAGCCCTACCGGGAAAAGATCGGCAACCGGCTGTACGGCTGTGACACCTGCCAGGTGGTTTGCCCGAAAAACCGGAAAGTGAACTTCACCCACCAGCGGGAATTCCGGCCGGATCCGGAAAAGGTGAAGCCCCTGCTGAAGCCGATTCTCGGCATGAGCAACCGGCAGTTTCGCCGGGAATTCGGGGAGATGGCCGGTTCCTGGCGGGGGAGGGGGCCGATTCAGCGGAACGCGATCATCGCTTTGGCCCACTTCCGCGACCGTTCGGCGGTGCCCCTTCTTTCCCGGCTGCTCCGGGAGGATCCCCGGCCGGTAATCCGCGGGACGTCGGCCTGGGCCCTGGGCAAAATCGGCGGAGAAGATGCGCTTACGGCGCTTTGCGAAGCGGAGCGGGAGGAGACGGATGCCGACGTGCGGCGGGAGATCGGGCAGGCCCTCGCCCGCCTTCGGCGGGAGGAGGTCTCCTCCGGTTCCCCTCCAAAGCGTTGAGGGCCCGCCATTTTGATAAGGGTTTAAAGGAGGTTCTTCCCATGATCCCGGAACCGCGCGTCATCGCCTGGAGCGAGATGGAAAGCCCCATCGGACCGCTCACGCTGGCGATGACCCCTCGGGGGATTTGCTATATCGATTTCGGGGCGGGAGAGCGGACGCAGGTCGAGCTGAAGGTGTGGGCCCGGCGACGATTCCGCTCCGTCCGCCTGGAACGTTTGGATCGGGAATTGGAGCATGTGAAAAAACAATTGGCGGAATATTTCGATGGGAAGCGCCGCCGTTTCGACCTTCCCGTCGACCTGTACGGCACTCCCTTCCAGCTCCGCGTCTGGCGGGAGCTCAAGAAGATTCCCTACGGAGAGGTGCGCTCCTACAAGGAATTGGCCCGGGCCATCGGATCCCCCAAGGCCGTGCGCGCCGTCGGCGGGGCCAACAACAAAAATCCCGTGCCGATCCTGGTTCCCTGTCACCGCGTGATCGGCTCCAACGGTTCCCTGGTCGGATACGGAGGCGGGTTGTCCATCAAGGAATATCTGCTGAAGCTGGAGGGTGCCCCCTTGCCGCAGCACCCATCGAAGGGATGAACGGGGTTGTTGCCGTTCCCTCCAGCCCCTTTTGGGCAGATCCTTCGGCGCGTCTCCGGGCACCGGCGGATCGGCTCCAGCCGGTGGCCGGCGGAATCGCTGAAATGGGCGGAGGCGTTTCGCCGGCCGGGGCGGATGGGCTGGATCGGATCGAACGGCCCGTCGCTATCCGGCTGCATGCCCCGTCTTTTCAGCCGGTCGGGCGCGCCCTGGCATGTCCTCGAAGTCCGCGCGAAAGGCGGATGTTTGGCAAAGGGGCGGTGATATGTATATGGTGGAATGGTTCGGCTGCCAATACGACAAATTCAAAAGTCTGCTCCAGGAGCAAGTAAGAAGCAGAATGAAATACTGGATCTGCTAAGGCAAATCTCTCATCAACTGGAGGAGATCCAAAAAGCCGACGAAAACAAATGACAAAACGCCCTTTTCTCCGGGCGTTTTTTATCGTCCTCTGTGATTCCTCTCTTTTGTTCCCTTCGTTCCGCTTCTCGCTTTGCTCGTTCGCTTTCCCATTCTCACGGTTTCCCCGGGACTTTTCCCGCAGCCCCGGCCAATTCTTTCCGGTTCCATTCACGTGAAGGCGATGCCTTCCGTTTCATGGTGAAAAAGACAAGGCGGAACCTGACAAACGATCGGGCCAAATCTTCGCCTATCGGTCTATTTTTTCTCTTCGCCTCATATTGATAGAAAAAAAGAGGCGAAGGGGTTAGGGAACATGGTGGAGCGTCCCTGGCACAAGCCGCTGGTCGCCTGGTTCGAGTCCCAAAACCGCTTTTGGCTGGAAGGGGAAGAGGAAAAGCTGCTTCGCCTCGTGACCGACTCCGAGGCGGAATGGGTGAAGGCGGAGACGGAGCGGATGCAGCGGGCCCGTAAGCAGGTGAGGGAACGGGAAGTCAGGCCCGTCAAGGGAGAATGCCGCATCCGGGTGGCGCGGCGGGAGCGGATGGAAGAGGAGGAGGTCCTCCTTTGGATCCGGTCCGACCGGCGCTTGACGGTGGAGCAGAAGGATGCGCTCATCGAAGAGGAAGAGATCGCCTGGTTCCGGGTCCTCATACAGTTTGTGGGGGACGGCTGGAGGATCGCCCACTGCTTTCCGGAGGCGGAGCCCGTCGAGTGGGTCCGGCCGCCCCGGGTCAGCCTGTCCGATTCCGAAACGCCTCCCGCCTTCGCATCGGCGGGGTATGACCGCCGGCGGGCGGTTCAATACGCCAATCTTTGGTGGAACGGCTACAATCCCCGATATCGCCGGTTTGATGTGGACTGCACCAATTACGTTTCCCAATGCATTCACGCCGGGGGAGTTCCCATGGATTTTTCCCCGGTGCGGGATCGCGGCTGGTGGTATCGACGCGACCTGTGGAGCTACAGCTGGGCCGTGGCGCACAGTCTGCAGTGGTACCTGGCCAAAGGGGGCGGACCGATGCGGGCGGTCCAGGTGAGCCGGCCGGAAGAACTCCTGCCCGGTGACATCATTTGCTATGATTGGGACGGAGACGGGAGATGGGACCACAACACCATCGTCACGGCCAAGGATCCGGCGGGCATGCCCCTGGTGAACGCCCACACGGTCAACAGCCGCCATCGCTATTGGGATTATCGCGATTCGTACGCCTGGACCCCCAACACCCGCTACCGCTTCTATCGGATCGAAGGATAGGGGAAAGGAGTTGGGCAAAGAAGGCCTGCGGGCCGGGTTTGCACCGGAGCACTTTGTTATAATTGGAAATGGGGCGTCGCGCAGCCGCTTCGACAGGGCTTCGCGGAGGGGATGTCCGGGGGCGGTCGCCGCCCGTCGTCGCATCGGGTGATCGCGCTTTGGGGCCTGAGGCCGGTTTTTTATTAGTGACGGCTTCAGGGCGAGGCGGGACACCGTTTCGGCGTCTTGGACAGAGGAAAGGCCCGCGGTGCTTTGCGGACCGAAACCGGGGTGGACGGCGTGGACCGTTTTTAACGGAATCTGCGGCAGAAACGGCGATTGCGCCGGCAGAGACGGCAGAATACGCGGTTGCGCCGGCGGAACCGGCGGGACCGGCAGAGGCGGCAAAGGTGGCAGAAACGACGGCCGAAAGCATAGTTGACGTTCGGCTTGCCCAAAATCAACCCTCCCTTCTGCTTCACAAAAAAAGTTTTTCATCCAACTGCAGTGTATGTGCCGGGAATGTTTTTCGGCAGGGTGGTTGCTATATTCATAGAAAATGTGCTCCTGTTCTTTGCCGGCGATGCTGCTTCCTGTCACCGGGATGCAGCGACAGTTTAGCAGGGCTGGCGAGAAAGTTTGCGGAGGTTGGAGGTGGAGTATGCCCTTTCACATTGTGCTGGTTGAACCCGAAATTCCGCAAAACACCGGAAACATCGCCCGAACCTGCGCCGCCACGGGCGCGATCCTCCACCTGGTGAAACCCCTGGGCTTTTCCCTGGAGGACCGCTATTTAAAGCGGGCCGGTCTGGACTATTGGGACCGGGTCCGGCTTCACACCCACGATTCCTTTGAGGATTTGGCCGCTTCTTTTCGCGGAGGGCGCTTTTTTTGTGCCACCACGAAGGCGGACAGATCCTACACGGATTTTTCATTCCGGGATGGGGACTTCCTGGTCTTCGGAAAAGAGACGGCGGGGCTTCCTGCCCATCTGCTGGAGCGCTATCGGGACACCTGCATGCGCATTCCGATGCTTCCCGAAAACCGGTCCCTCAACCTGTCCAACGCGGTGGCCATCGTGCTCTACGAAGCGCTGCGCCAGAACGGGTTTCCCGGCCTGAAATAAAATCTTTCAAGGAAATAGTTCCAAAGTGGTATAATCGAGAGGGGGAGTTTCGGCAAGTCCCCCTCCTGTGTTTTTGCGACTCAAAACGTGTCTGAAAGCGAGGAGGACGTGGGCCGATGATCCGAGCCTGTTTGTTCGACCTGGACGGCACGCTGTTGCCTTTGGATACGGATCGGTTTATCGAGGTGTATCTGCGGGAATTGGCTCCCTATGTGGCCCACGTGATTCCGCCGGATCAGCTGATCCCTTCCATCTGGCGGGCGACCAGGGCGATGATCGAAGATGAGGATCCCGAGAAAACCAACGAAGAGGTGTTTCGGCACCATTTTCTGTCCTTGACCGGTCTCAAAAAGGAGTCGATCTGGCCGCTGTTTGAACAGTTTTACAGGGAGCGGTTCCCCAGGCTGAAAAAGCACGTTCAGCCCACCGATCTGGCCAGGCAGGTGGTGCAGGCGGCCCTGGATCGGGGGTGCCGCGTGGTGGTCGCCACCAACCCGGTGTTCCCGCGGGTGGCCATTCAGGAGCGGATGCGCTGGGCGGGGGTGGATGATCTGCCCTTCGAGTGGGTGACTTATCAGGAGGAGACCCGCTATTGCAAGCCCCGGATCGAATATTACCGGGACATCGTCGACCGGGTCGGCCTGAAACCCGAGGAATGCGTGATGATCGGCAACGACATGCAGGAAGACATGGTGGCTTCCACCCTGGGATTGAGCACCTTTCTCGTGACGGACTTTCGGATCGACCGGGGACATCCCGCCTATTCCGTCGATCAGCAGGGAAGCCTCTCCGATCTGCTCCGAGCGATCCGGAACGGGGAGGGCGTGTTTTCCCGGACCCCCGTCCGTCCGGCATGAGGCGGGGGTGCGCGCACAAAAAAACGAGCCCGACGGGGCTCGTGAGATTGATGACAAACCCCCTGGCTCTTTTCGCAAGAAAAGCGCCAGGGGTTGCATGTTTATGGGAAATAAACAGATAAAGGAAATCAGATTTGGTAAATTAGGCGGATCACAAAGCCTTTTCCTCTCTTCGAGAGGAGCAAGGCCATTTTTTTGATGTTTTGAGCCACGGCAATAAGGAGGCATTGCTCTCTGACTTTGGCAAGCCCCCTGTAGCGTGCATAACGAAGCCCATGAAGTTCTTTGGCGTCAGCGAAGCTGCGCTCAATGGTCTGACTCCGTCGTTTATACAGTTGTTTGCCCCTTTCACTTAAACGGTTTTGACGTGCCCACTCTTTTGC
>NZ_FOOK01000040.1 GCF_900113175.1 Planifilum fulgidum
ACAATGCCCCAATCGAGAGCTTCTTCTCCCACTTAAAGACAGAAGCTCTCCAACACCATCATATCCAAGATACTGAGCAGGCTCAAATCCTAATTCAAAGGTATATTCGTTTTTACAACGAGGAGCGGCTTCAACTGAAATTAAACAAGCTGACGCCTGTAGAATACAGGCGTCAGCACGCCGCATAAGCCGGGTGTTTTTACGTGTCTACATTTTTGGGGCTTGACCACTTCGGCAGGGGGCTTTTTCAGTTCCTCGTTTCCGGGGTCATAAAGGAGCGGACGGCGGGCGCCTCCCGGCCGCTCAAGGCATCCTGAAGACGAATCCGCATCCGCTCCCGGGAGACGAGCCGCATCGCCTCCTCCGGCGAAAACCAGCCGGCCTCAAGGGTTTCATCCCCGGCGGTCGGCTTTCCGCCGACGGCCCGGCAGAGGAAGACCAGACTGACCACATATCTTCCCTTCGCTCCGACGTTTTTATATACCCCGGACAGCCGGATCACATCCGCCTCGACGCCGCTTTCCTCTTTCACCTCGCGGACCACCGCGCCCTCCAGGCTGTCATCCAGTTCCACCACTCCGCCCGGAGGTTCCCAGTTCCCGTTGTCCCGGCGGCGGATGAGGAGCACTTTTCCATCCCGGTTGAGCACAATCCCCGTCGCTGCCACATGATGCTTGGGAAGCACGGCACTTCACCCGCCTTTTTCACAGCTTCCGTCTTCCTGTTCCAACCATTGCTTTATCTCGTGCCGGAAGCGGCCGCCTGAGGGGAGGTTTCCAGATGAATCCGGCGGAAGGCAATCCCCTCTTCCTCCAGCAGAAGGCGCTCCCGGTTCTGGCAGGTGCACAGGAAGATCTGGTGTTCCCCGGAAAGCTTTCCGAGGATGCGGAGCGCCTCCCGCAGGCGATCTTCGTCAAAGTGAACCAGACTGTCATCCAAAATGACGGGCAGGGGCGTCTTCCCCGCCTCGGAAAAGAGCCGGATCAAAGCCAGACGCAGGGCGAAATACATCTGGTCGATCGTTCCCTGGCTGAGCTGTTCGATCTCCTTGCGCTCACCGGTTTCGGGAACAAAGACGCTGAGGCGGATTCCGTCGGTCGGATCGATCAACAGGTTTTCATACCGCCCCCGGGTCACCTCCCGAATCCAATGGGAGGCATGGGGGGCCAGCCGGGGAGCGATATCCTCCTGCACCTGGCGCAGCGCCGCGGTCAACTCCTCCTTGGCGATCTCCAGAGCCCTCCGCTCCTCCTCCAGCTCGGCCACCCGCTCCTCCGCTTCCTTCAGCAGGGTTTCCATATCGGACAGGGGCGGGATCCGGTCGAGACGGGAGTGAATCTGCGTCGAAAGGCGAAGCACTTCGTCAGACTGCTTCCGGCATCGCTCCTCCAAGGTCCGGAATTCGGCCTCCGCCTGCATCACCTGTTTCCGGAGTTCCTCCTCGTCCGGCCCTTCGCTCTCCTCTTGGCGCAGGCGCTCCTCCAGTTCGGCAAGCTCCCGCTCGAGTTCCTCCAGCCGCTTATCCCATGCTTCCGCTTCCCGGAGCTGCTTGAGCCGGGCCACCTTTTCCCCGATCTCCTTCAGCCGCTCATCCATTTCCCGGACGCGTTCACTCCGCAGGAACCATTCCTCCCATTCGGAAAGCTGGTCGGTCCCCAACCGGTCAAACCAGGGCTGAAGCCGGCGGACCGCTTCCGCCCGCACCTCTTCCCACCGGGAGGAATCGGCGCGAAGGGTCTCCAAATCCGCCCAGAGGCGGCGGACTCGCTCCTTCACCTCCCGCGCTTCCCGGAGAACCTGAGACAAGGAAGCATGCCACTCCTCCGGATCAAAGGGTCCCAACCGATTAAGAAGGGATTCGCTCCAGGTTCCCGCCTCCCGGCGCAATTCCGCCAACCGGTTCCGGTTTTTCTCGCGGGCGGACCGGGCCCATTCCACTTCCCGCTTTCTCTCCTGGATCCGGTCCCGCTTCCGGTAAAGATCCAGGGACGAGCCGGCATCCCAGCGGCGAAGGATCGCTTCCTGCTTCCGGAGCACGTCATCCAATGCGCGTTCCAGTTGTTCCAGGTGATTGCGCGCATCCTGCAACATCCGCTGCGTGTCCCACTTTTCCGTTCCGGCGCCGTCCGACTTCGCCTCCTCTTGCAGTTTGTTCCAATCTTCCTCCAACTTCCGCCGCCGAAGCTCCCAACTTTCCAAGGCCTCCCGGTCCATCGCCCGCTGCCTCATCCAGCGATAGGCGGCAAAGGCGGAGAAGAGAAGGGTAGCCACCGATCCCCAGGGCCAGAGAACGATCAGGACCACCGTCAGCGCCAGGCCGGAGATCCACATCCATTTCCAGGGCGCGTCGGTGGGAACCGGCGGGGTGAGGGCATCCAGCGCTTCGCGCAGCATCTTCTCCCGCTCCCGCCGCTGTTCCTGAAGTTCCACCTGTCTGGCGAGGAAGGACACTTCCTCTTCACAGCGGCGCTTTTCCCGCCGGTAAACATCCTCCCGCTCCTGCAGGTCGGACATGGCCATGCAATCCTCTTCCAACCTTCGGAGATCGGTTTCGTCCTCCCCCACTTCCGCTTCGCCCTCCGCCGCCTGAACGATCTCCTCCTCCCGCTTCAGCACCTCCTCCAGGAGGTAGAGATGCCGCTGCAGCCCTTCTTCATCCAGCTCGAGGAGCCACCCCTTCTCCTCTTCCAGGAAGGCCAATTCCTCCTTCACCTTCCGGTAACGCTCGGCGTTTTCGGAAAGCCGGCGGCGGGCATCATTCCGCTCCTCCGCCAGCTTTCGCAGCTCTTCCCACTCCTCCCGGGTGAGGAGATGGGGCGGCTCCTCCTCCGCCCTTTTCCTTTGAAGGACCGCCTCTTCCCGCTCCAGTTCCGCCAGCGAATTCAGTTTCTCCCGCAGCGAATCCGCCTGCACCGACGCGGCCTTTCGCCGCTGGTCCAACGCCGTCCGCCGCTTGGCCGCATCCAGGCGTTCCCGGAGTCGACTGAGCCGCTTTTCCGCCTTCTCCCGTTCGGCTTTCAGCGCCCTGAGCCGCTCGCGCATCTCTCCCAGGCGCAGTTTGTCCCGGTCCAGCTCCTGAAGCATCGAGCGGATCTCCATCACATCCCGCTCCAGGGAGTTCCTGCGGCTTACAGCCATGCCGTAGGGTTTGGTGCGGGCCTGGGGCGTCTTTCCGATCCGCTGGATTTCCGACTCCAAAAAGTTGATGACCGGTGTGATCTCGGTTTCTTCTCCCTGGGCGATCAGCCGGCGAATCCTTTCCACCACCTGCTGTTCCCCCGCCAGGGACTCGGAGGTGAGAAATACGATGCGCCGAAACATTTCCCTCGAAAGTCCCAAAAGAGACTCCATAAACCGACGATCCTTCCGGGCGTCGAAGGGAAACTCCCCGGTGATGTCCCGGCCCGTTTTGAGATCGACCAGCTGCTCCCGATCCTCCGGCCAATTCAGGGAACGGACGAGGCGGTACGTCCGGTCGCCGATCTGAAAATCGATTTCTCCGCCGTATTCATTTCCCTGCCAGGGTTGGAAGCGTTCATGCCAGGAAGCCCGCTGGCGCTTGTTCACCCCTTCCCTTTTCGCGCCGTACAGCAAGGCCGTCATTCCCTGAAGCAGGGTGGATTTCCCCGATTCGTTCGGCGCTTCGATCAGGTTGATCCCCTCGGAAAACCGGAAGGATTGACCCACCCACCGGCCGAAACCGCGAAAAAAGACCCGCGTGATCTTCATCCTCGGACCACCTCTCTGCTCAACAGGGCGTCCAGTCCTTTGTACAAGGCCCGTTTCAGCAACCTCTGTTCCTCGGGTTCCGCTGAACGGATGCGCTCTTCCATTCTGCGGACAAATACCCCGACCACCCCGGTTTCCCGTCGCAATTGCTCCAAATCGTAGTCGGGAACGGTCTCATCCACGCATTCCGCATAATGAAATCCCGCCCGACTCAGCTGCTCCGACGCCCAATCGGCGGGGATCGCCCAATCCCGCGGACGATGCCCCGTAAAATGAATCCTACGGTACGCTTCCCGCTCTTCCCCGGAAACTTTCTCCATCACCCGACGGATGGCTTCCTCCGGCGTCTCACAGCCCGTGACGTCCACCCGATCGATTTCACAGCGGCGGGTTTGCACCGCCACGGTCTCCACCGTCAACCCGTCCTCGCCGAATGTTCCCACCGTCACGGTCCGTTCCCCCGTCTCCTTCCAGCGCACCGCTTCCGGGGATCCGGGATACCGGACGAGGGTCCGGCGTTCATTGGACAGCCGGACCGTGGAGGACTGATGAATATGTCCCAAGGCGACATAATCCATCTCCAGCTTCGCCAACGCCTCCCGCTGAAGGGGAAAATACGGGGAGGACTCTTCCCCGTCCGTCAAAGTGCCGTGGACCACCAGGATGCGCCTTCCCCCCTCCTCCCGGATCTCCGGCAGGGAAGGGCTGGATTCTTCGTAGTCAGCGAACCCTTTTCCGTACAGGTGAAGGTTGTATTCGGAAAAATAATGGTGCTCCCATTCGGGGGAGAAAATGTGCACGTGATCCGGCCAACGCTCGGTCCGATACCAGGAGTCGGGCCGGCAGGGATCGTGATTTCCCGGCGCGATCAGCACGTTCGTCCCGGACAATTCCTCCAGTTTCTCCATCACGAATCGCACCGTCGATCTTCCGGCATATCGGTGTTCCAACAAATCGCCGGCAATAAACAAAAAATCCGCCTGACGACGTTTTGCCAGCTCAACGATCCGCTCGAAGGTCCGGCGGAACTCCTCCCGGCGGGCCCGAAGCCGGTCTTTTCCCCCCCGCCATCCCTCCATGGGCTTGTCCAAGTGAAGATCGGCGGTATGTACAAAGGTAAAGGACTTCACCACGCCACCTCCCCGCCCCGGGTCAAAATGTCTTAATCCCATGATACACCGCCGGCGCCTCCTTCTCCATAGAAAAAACGGTATAAAACCGGAGATTTCCCGGACGTGCGGCAGGTATGTTTCTTTGTGTCCGACTGCAAACTATAAAAGAAAAGAATGAAACCTTTCCGAAGGAGGGATTGTCTTTGTCCGGCTCCTGTCCTTCCCGCTTTCGCCATCGGATTTTTGTCTGTTCCCTGATCCTCCTTGCGGCCCTTCTCGGCTTCTGGGGAAACGCGGCAGCGGAAGTTCCTCCGAAGGTATCCAAAGTGGAGGTGTATCGCGTCCGTTCCGGCCATGTCCGGCCGGTGCCGGTCACCCGCCTCATCCACACGGAGGTGGAACGGGTGCTGGAAGGAATCCAACAGATGGCGGGCACCTCTGTTCCGCAAATGCCGGCCGAATATTTCCTGTTTCGCTTCCCCGCTCCCGTCGTCCTTCCCGATTCCCCCGTCGGCTATCCGATTCGGGAAATGGCCATAACTAAGCCCCGGTCCGCCTGGGATCCACCCAGGCTGCTGATCCGCAACGTACAGAAGCATTGGGTGGAATACCGGACCGACCGCCCGCTGACGGTGCTGCTTGATCAATTGAAGGAACAGGGGCTGTAAGACGGACCGGAGGGGCTGAGCCGCCCGGCTTCGACCGTGCGACGAACGGCTCAGCCCCTCCGACCCTTCAAGGAAAGGGAGCGGTCCCGTCGCCTTTGTTTCGGTCATTCCTCCCATCGTTTGACGATCAGGCACACATTGTGGCCGCCGAAACCAAAGGAATTGCTCATCGCCACCCGTACCTCCCTTTTCCGCGCCCGGTGGGGGACGTAATCCAAGTCGGGTTCCGGGTCGGGATGGTCGCAGTTGATGGTCGGGGGAATGATTCCGCTTTGAATCGCCAGCACGGAAGCGATCAATTCCACCGCCCCGGCGGCTCCCAGCAGGTGGCCGGTCATCGATTTGATGGAACTGATCGGAATATGGCGGGCGCGCTCCCCGAACACCTTCTTGATCGCCGCCGCTTCGATCGCATCATTGAACCGGGTGCCGGTCCCGTGGGCATTGATGTAATCCACCCGGTCGGGCGTCATCCCCGCGTCGGCCAGAGCCAGGCGCATCGCCCGGACCGCCCCTGAGCCTTCGGGATCGGGGGCGGTGATGTGATAGGCATCGGTGCTGGCGCCATAGCCGGCCAACTCCGCCCAAATCGTCGCCCCCCGCCTCCGGGCGTGTTCCGCTTCCTCCAGAATGACCACACCGGCCCCTTCTCCCGCCACAAAACCGTCCCGATCCCGGTCGAAGGGGCGGCATGCCCTCACGGGATCGTCGTTTCGTCGGGACAAGGCGCGAATTTTGGAAAAGGCGGCAAGGCCGAGGGGCGTGATCGGCGCCTCCGCTCCACCGGCGATCACGACATCGGCCGTGCCGTACTGGATGGCCCGCATCCCTTCCCCGATGCAGCTGGCGCCGGTGGCGCAGGCGGTAACCACCGCCGCCGAGATCCCGCGGGCGCCGGTGGCCACCGCAATCTCTCCGGAGGCCATGTTCGCCAGCATGGCCGGAGCCAGATAGGGACTGAGGCGATCCGGTCCCTGGGTCAGCACGCGGCTGTATTCCCGCTGGATCATGTCCAGCCCCCCGCTGCCCGTCCCCACCATCACCCCGACCCGTTCGGCGGCCCTTCCCTCAATCTTCAGACCGGCCCGCTCCAGGGCCTGTCGGGCGGCCGCCAAGCCGTACTGGGCAAACCGGTCCATGCGGCGCGCCTCTTTTCGATCCATGTAATCCAGGGGATCGAACCCGTCGATCTCCGCGGCGATGGTGGTGGGAAATCCGGACGGATCAAAGCGGGTGATCGGCCCCACACCGCTTTTTCCGGATGTCAACCCGGACCAGAACGTTTCCGGATCCAGGCCGATCGGCGTGAGGACGCCGAAACCGGTGATCACAACCCTCCTACGCATCGGCATCCCGCCCTCTTCCAGAACATGGTTCCCCCACTATTATGGAGAGGGCGGTGCCGGTTTATTCCACAGCGCCGCGCCAAATGAAAGCGCACCCCGTCGGGGTGCCTGCCAGGTCATCGTTATTCGATTTTCAAAATCTTGAACTGGATCATTCCATCCGGTGCGGGAACGTTGACGACATCCCCCACCCGCTTTCCGATCAGCGCGGATCCGATCGGCGATTCGTTGGAGATCTTCTGGGACAAGGGATCCGATTCGGCGCTTCCGACGATCGTATATGTCTCCACCTCGCCGTCGGGCAATTCCTGGATGGTCACCTTGGCACCGACGGAAACGAAGTTTTTATCCCCGTTCTGATCGATGATCTTCGCATTCCGGATCATGTTCTCCAGCGTAATGATCCGGGATTCGATAAAGGCCTGTTCTTCCTTGGCCGCATCATACTCGGAGTTTTCGCTGAGATCCCCCTGAGAAATGGCTTCCTTCAGACGTTGAGCCACCTGATGCCGCTTGTGGGTTTTCAGGTATTCAAGCTCCTCCATCACTTTTTCAAGGCCTTCTTCGGTCAAGAGTACCTCTTTTTTCTGGATCATACCGATTCCTCCCTAGTCGGCCAAATTGTTTGTTTATGCAAGATGGCCTGGTAACTGAACTCCCGTCCGGCGCAAATTTTTCCATGTATATCGATAACCGGAGGGATTAAACCCCCTTTGCTGTCGGCGGCGCAATGGCCGGCGCCGAAAAGACGCCCGATGGGAACGATTTCGGCGCACGGCGGAAACATGGTTTCCCGGCTTGTCGGAAAGGTCTCCGCGAATATAAGTACCCTCCTCCTCCGGAAAGCAATCCTGAAACAGCCGCGGGGGCATCCGGGCCGGGACGGACGTGTCGGGATCTCCGGCGACTGTCCCGGCAGCCGGGTTTCCCGGGGGATCTCCCGCTGCCGACCCTGTGAGTTTCCGGCCACACGTCATAATAATATTCCCGCTTCCCGGAATTTGAATCATCCACCGCGGTCTTCGGCCCGGGATCGGTCACCGGGCCTGCGACCGGATGCCGGATCGCCTCCCTCGGGGAGGAGTGGTGGACAAGCCGTATACACCATGTTCATTACCCCTGAAAGCGGTTTCATATAACCACTTGTCTAAAATTTTTTTCTGAGTTCGCCGACCGCATCCTGAACCGGTCGCACTTCAAAGTATCTTAGCACATCTGAATGCATCTTCCAAGATCTTATGTCGCCGCTTGTTGCTCCCGTTTTTGAATTCGCCTATACTGGAAATCGTCATTCTTCCGTGAAGATTAAGGAGGTCTCCCCATGGAATGGCTGAAATTGTTCGGCAAACTGTTCCTCACCCTTGGACTGGCCATCGCGGGAACGATTCTGCTTTCCCTGCCCCTCATCCCCTTGTTCCCCGCGGAACAGATCCAGTGGTGGTCCATCTTCCCCCAGGAAGCGGCCTTCATCGGCGCCTCCTTCCTGGCCTGGATCGTTTTTGAGAAGCGCCCCGTGAGGGAAATGGGATTGGCCCCGGTCTCTTTCCTCCGCTTCGCCGTCGGAGCGGGAATCGGCATCCTGATGATCGGCACGCTGTTCCTCCTCCTTTGGCCGAGTCCATGGTTGGAAGTGGCCGGCGTCCGCTGGAACAAAGCGGTTCTCTTCTCCGTTCTGTCAGCCGTCTCCGGTTTTTTGGCGGTCGCCGCAGGGGAAGAAATTTTCACCCGCGGATATGTACAAACCCTGCTCGTGGAGCGCCTGGGCGTATGGGGCGGCATCATCGCCACTTCCCTGCTCTTTTCCCTTCTCCACCTGCTCAATCCCCACACATCCCTGCTTCCGATGTTCAATCTGTTTCTCGCCGGCGTCCTCCTGGGTGTCATCAGGGAAGCGACCGGAAGCCTGTGGATGCCTGTCGGCCTTCATTTCACCTGGAATCTGACCCAGGAGCTGTTATCCCTACCGGTTTCCGGCGCGCGACTGACACCCCATTCTCCGGTGATCGCCGCGGAAAACGGTCCCGACTGGCTGACTGGAGGTCCCTTCGGTCTGGAAGGCGGCATCGCCGTCACCCTCATGCTCCTCCTGGCCATCCTGTGGTTTGTGCGGCGGGATCCTGAAAAGTTCAAGTTCAAAGGGATTCTTTCCGCCGCCAAACCTCTTCGTTAACCAGATGGGGAGGCCGTTTTCCCTGCAGGGGAGCCAGCAGATTGTCCACCGCCAATTCCGCCATTTTGAGGCGGGTGCTCCAGGTGGAACTTCCCAGGTGCGGAGACAACACCACGTTGTCCAGTTCGGCAAGCCCTTCCGCCAACTCCGGTTCGCGTTCGTACACGTCCAGGCCCGCTCCGGCGATCTGTCCTTCCCTTAGCGCCCGGACCAAGGCCCGTTCATCGACCAAGGGACCGCGCGCCGTGTTGATCAGATAGGCGGTCGATTTCATCATGGCCAGTTCCGCGGCACCGATCAGATGGTGCGTCTCTTCGCTGTAGGGAACGTGCAGGGAGACGAAATCGGCCTGCCGAAGCAGATCCGGCAGCGGACGGTAGGAGACCCCAAGCGCCCGCTCCTCGTCCTCGGGCAGGCGGGTGCGGGAATAATAAATCACTTGCATGTCAAAGCCCCGCGCCCGGCGGGCGACCGCCTTGCCGATCCGTCCCATCCCGATGATCCCCAGGGTGGCGCCGTGGACATCCTGTCCCAGCATCCACATCGGAGACCATCCGGGCCACCGGCCGGCTCGGGTCACCCGGTCTCCTTCGCTCACTCTCCGCGCCACATCCATGATCAAAGCCCAGGTCAGATCCGCCGTCGATTCGGTGAGCACTCCCGGCGTGTTGGTCACGGGAATCCCGCGGCGGGTGGCTTCCTTCACATCGATGTTGTTGAATCCCACCGCGTAGTTGCTGATCACCTTCAACTTTGGAGCGGCATCCATCAATTCCGCGTCGATCCGGTCCGTCAGCATCGAGAGAATCCCGTCCTTGTCCCGGATCCGGTTCAACAGTTCCTGCCGGGTCAAAGGACGGTCCTCCCCGTTCAGATCCACGTCGCAGTGCCGCTCCAACCGCTCCAGCGCCTGCTGCGGCAATTTCCTCGTCACCAACACCTTCGGTCGCATCGTCTACCCTCCCGTCAACACTATGCAATATATGCGGGAGATATCCGAGAAATCAGGCATTTTTCAAAAACGGTGCACCCCTCTCGTCCCTCCCGTTCCAATGTATATCACAACGGGCTTCGTGTCCATTCCATGGTCAAGCTTGTAAGAATCTTGTGATAAATATTCCCCACTTGTCGTAAAATAAAACTTCTTTCGTGTTATTTGAGTGTTTTAGTCGAATCGCCCCGAAAAATTCCGATGAAATCCGGCGCCGTCCCCGCCTCCGGCCGCGTGAAAGCCCCGCCGGATTGATCCCGCCCGCAAAATGGGCCATCTTCCCCGTGGCGCCGCGGAACGACCCACATATGATATCAGTGTACGGTGCGGTTGACCCGTCCAAATCCCACATGAGGAGTGAAAAGCGCATGTTCCGATTTCTTTCCGGCCACCACCATCCACCCATGATGCACCCTTGGCCCCACCACCATCCCTGTGCCATGGATCCCCGCTTCCACGAAGCTTATCATCACGTCAAAAGAGCCTACAAAATCATGAAACATATGAAGAGAAGCTGTCACAAACCTCCCCACCGCCATCGCCATCCCCACCGCCCCCCTTACTGCGGGTGGGAAAGCAACAGAATATGGTCCTCCAGCTCCCCCCACATCTCCAGCAGCCGTTACAGCACTTCCGCCGACGACTGAATCCATCGGTCAAAGGACGCCGTTCGGTTATGAACCATCCATCCTTTATCATCACGCTGCCTTTGTCCCCTCCTAAAAAGCAAACGCACCTTTCACCCGGTGCGTTTGCTTTTTTTTTTTTTGGGGCGTTTCCGATCAGGCTCCTTGTTCCGACCCGAGAACGCTTTTGAAAAAGGCGATGCTTTCGGAAAACAGCTCTTCCCTCCAGGAGATTCGGGAAAACACGTGATTCGCTCCCCGGATGGAATGCAGGCGGGCCGACGCGCCGTACACCTGCAAATACCGCCGGCTCCATTTGAGCGGAACCGACTCATCCCGATCCCCGTGCAGGATCAAAACCGGACCCTTGTAGGAGGAAATTCCCTCATAAAGATCCCATTCCTTCAGTTCTTCATAAAAGGGCCGCCCCAGAGCGATCCCCTCCAGATCCACCCCGCCGTCGGGAAGCGGAATGCCCGTCCGGAAGCACTCCTCCGCGATTTCCCGCATATTGCCCGCCGGCGCCCACAGGCACATCCCCCGGACACACTCGGGCATCGAAGCTGCGACGTGCGTCGCCACGACCCCGCCCATGCTGAACCCGCACAAAAACACCTTCTCGGGATCAACGCCCTCCATCCGGCGGACAAATCGCAGGATCTCTTTTCCCTCTTCGATCTCCCTGCCCAGGGTCATTTCTTTGAATTCCCCGTCGCTCTCCCCGGAGCCGGAGAAATCAAAGCGGACGCAACCCCATCCGTTGGCTGCCACCCTGCGAGCAAACCGGACAAATAAGAATTTGTCATCCACACGATTGCCTGTGAATCCATGAAAAAGGATCACCATCGGATACGGGAAAGAATCGGGGCGATGCACCATGCCCCGTAATGTCAAATCCCCGACCTGAAGCTCAACCGGGTATTCGATTTTGCTCACCCCTTTTCATTCACTTTCTCCGTCTCTATCTCCACATCCAAGCACACTTCGAAGAGACGCCTCCAAGGGAGTTGGATACTCGATACTTTCAATCGGCGGAGACGGCCTTCCCTCTTGGCGAAATGCCGTGAAAACAATTCCTGCATCAACGGCCGCATCCTCCGATTAACCTCCCTCTGACAATCTTCCGGAGTCGCCCGCTGTTTCTCCTCCCAAGCTTTCACCTCGGGACGCACCACGGTTTGATACAAGTAATCATCCGACAGTCGCAAAAAGAGCAGAGTCTCGTGCCTCAGCCGGTGAAACCCCGGGGCAAGAACGGCTCCGGCATGGGCCACTACGTTTCCCAAGGTATTGCCTGCAGTATTCCACGCGGCAAATCCCGCTAGAGAGGGAATATCAACGGCCTCTTCCAACCATGAAATCAAAACGGGATCGGCGCCATTGGCATAGGCAACATCCGCCACTGCCACCCGCTTTCCTTTCTCCAGATATTGTATGATTTGTTTCACAAAGGCAGGAAGATCCCGGTCTCGGGTGTCCACTTGATCCATGTAAAGTCCCAGTGCCCTATCCCCCTGTTTTTTCCCGGGTGTGTTAATCGCCAAAATCACTTCGGCATCCTCCGGATGATGAACAGGGATCCCCCCGGAGGCTACTATTTGTTCTTGAACCGTCTCCCCGAGGGGACGGTCTTCGTACATGGTCCGGATCAGGGAGCCACGCTCTCCGGAATAAAATGAAAAGAACTTCGGACACCTCCCTTCAAATCGGTGGATCATCCGCATGGTCAACGTACAGGCAACTTCGTCCGCCCCCGGGTAAACCAACACGCGCCTCTCCATGCCTGAAGTCCTGATCCATTCCCGGATCTGTCCTTGTTCACGGACATTCAGCCCATATTCACTGGTATCGTCTTGTGAAAACACCAAAAAGTCTATCCACCCTTGTTTCGCCATTTCAAAAAGGTAACGGTTCATCCGGAAATGTCGTAAACGGGTTTCCAAATAATCATGTAAAATCCTCTCCGGAATTTGCCTCCTCACTGCTTCCGCCCTCATCCGGTCGGATAAATCTCCCGTGATCTCATAACGGTGGGAGTAGAAGGAATATGCCCAGATCTTTTGACCGTAATCGGCCCAATACTCCTTTTCTTCCTCATTGATATTGGAATTGGAGATGCGCATGACTGAACTGAACGCGTACACCGGTTTCTCCGGATCTTGCATCTTGATCTCTTTCAACCTGGTCAGACGGCGCCAAACGGTCTCCTCCGACAAGGTGGAAACCCGGGATGGAACCAACCCTCCATAACCCATCATGTCGCAGGAGATGACCCACCCATCCACTTGGTGAGCTGTCTCCCGCATCCAATCCAACAATCGTTCAACGTCCCCCGAAGTCTTCAAAAAACCCAACCACTCCCTCGGGGGCAGTGCCGTTTCCCATCCGGCAACCGCCGCCACTTGGGCAGGCAAATCGCGGGTGACCGGGCGGGCATCCGCAGGAAGCAGACCAATCCTCCCCATCCGGCAGCCTCCTTCGTCTTCAAACGCATCCGAATTGCCAACGATACCCTTGTCCTGTAAGATCAGGTTCATCCGTTTCGTCAATCATCAATCCCCACTGATCAATTTCCGAAGTCCGGGATTTTCATGGGGAGGGCGTGCAGGCTTTGCAAATGCTTTTTCTACAATCGGCCACCAGTTGTATTCTTCCAGGTAGATTAGATCAAACAGCATGATCCCGTGGGTTTTACTCAAGGCC
The DNA here is from genome assembly GCF_900113175.1 of Planifilum fulgidum. NCBI lineage: Bacteria > Bacillati > Bacillota > Bacilli > Caryophanales > Thermoactinomycetaceae > Planifilum > Planifilum fulgidum. The sequence continues at coordinate 13,346 of NZ_FOOK01000040.1, forward strand.
ATCTCCAAAGCTCGTTTGAATTGATCCGGTCGATCCTTGTACTGTAGCAGGTACAGACTTCCATAGACGAAGGTTGCTTCGTTGACAACATCCATGGCGATATCGGCAGACCCTTCGACACTGTACCAATCCGGATTCCCTTTTTCCTCCGCTTCCTCCCGGGTGACTTCGGAGAAATAATTGCCTGTCATCAGAAAGTCGAGCATTTCGGCGTAACCCGTCTTATGATAATCCGGGGATGCCCAGTCGTAATCCGGCTGGTACGTTTTGCTTGCCCAGTTCACCCCTTCACTGTAATATAGCGGATACCATGCGCCCACATAAGTGCTGAAGAACAAAGACGGATCTTTTTCATGGACGAGTCGTTCCGCTTTTCTGAAGAAGTCACGGATGTTTCCGGCTCTCCATTCAATCCACTTTTGATAGAGTGGACCGGGAACAATTTTCTCCTCTCCTCCGGCAAATGTTACGGAAAAAATATCTTCCGGCCAATTTTTCACCTTTTCTCCGATATATTCTTCAAATTTCTTTCTGGATAGATTGCTAAAGTCCGCATACACATTGGCATAGCGGGCGCGGTCCAGCACAATGCCGTCGACGTCATAGTTATCGAGAATTTCCCGGATGATGTCGAGTTCATACTCCTGAACATCCGCGCGAATAGGGTTCACGAAAACGGAAGAAGACGGATATTCTGAAGCGGGAACCAGTTTGGTTTCCACAACATCCATGTCTACGGTATCTCCCGCCTTCAAATGGGCCAAAATCCATTCTCTCGCTTCCCCGTGCCCCGACAACACCACTCCGTTTTCGGGAATCTCCAAGGGAGGTTCGCCATGGACTCGATCCACCACTTGCGTGACGACCCCGTTTACCACCTGCGCCTCGGCTCCCCACTGGTTCGCCGGAGAAACCTTGTATTTTTCCGGTGTATAGAGGACGAGCTGGTTGGCTCCCCGCTCGGTGTTCACCCCCGCCAGATCGTATGTGCTTCCGTCAGGAGCCTTTACTTTCCGCACCGCCCTTTGAAACACGCTTTGCCATTCGGGATGCTTGAAGGCAGGGCCATCCTTGTAATCATTGTTGCCCTCAGAAAACACATTGATCGCTGCATGAACTTTGATGCCTCGTTTATGCGCTTCCTTCAGCACGTTAGACAACAAATCGTAATCCTTCGGATAGCCTTGATATTTATCAATTCGGGAGGTGCTGATATGTGGAGCGATATGACTCGGATAGGCTACATAACCCGTGTAGTTCTTCACATCCAGGATGAGCGTGTCGAAATGAGCTTTGGCCGCTTTTTCTACCATATCGCGCACCTCTTCCTGCGTATCCAATGCGAAGAGATTGGCGGCCAGATCAACCCATAGAATTCGCGCTTTCATCGCATCGTTTTTGACCAAATTTTGCAGCACCCGATGGCGGGCTTGGTCGTTTCCGGATGCCACGGCAGGCATCGCGGTCACTAGAATCAAAAGAAAGGCAAACGACAAAGCGAACCATTTTTTCATTTCACATCCCCCCGTGGAAAAAGAATGGACCCCTTCTCTTCATAACATTCAAAAAAGAGCCGCTCACTTTTTCCTTCGCCTGCGAATTGTTTCCGTCCGGGCCTTTACATCCGGTCGGATCACATGTCCGTAACCCTTTAGTTTTTCTTGCAGTTTTTTCACATCCAGCTCCCGAAGGTTGCATTGTTCCTTCAAAGCCATTCCCAGGGCACAACCTGCGGCCTCCCCCATCGCCGCGCAAGTAGCTTGGATGCGGACGGAAGCGTGAGCATCATGGGTGGCTGACAGACATCGCCCCGCCACCAGAACGTTATCCAATCCCTTGGGAATCAGTGAACGAAAAGGAACGTCATAATACTCCCCTTCAGGAATGCGAGTCAGCTCCCCACCGGGCCCTTTGGGATTGTGAATGTCTATGGGGTAGGCCCCGTGGGTGATGCAATCGTCAAATTTTCGTGCCCCCAGAATGTCTTCCCGGGTCATTACGTACTCCCCCACGATTCTGCGCGTCTCCCGGATCCCAATCTGGGGAGCGGTAGCGGAAATATAGGAATCCTCAAATCCATCGACCTCCGACTTCAACATCCGCCACACCGCTTGAGCTTGGGCATGGCTCTCCACCTCCGCATCGGTCAGGTCCTCTCCCTTCAATCCGCTCTTCATGATTACCCGGGTTGTGTTGACCAGCACTTCATCCCGACGGTTGGTGGTAACGAAAAACACGTAATCCTGGGGCAATGGAAACTTTCCCGCTTCCTTGTAGCGTGCGACCAAATCTTTGAACCCGGCGATGGAAATCAGTTCATCCTCTTCAATAAACATGAAATGTTCAGAACGGGCACGGCAATATGCAAGCACCCGGTCAATGTCCACATTCGCAATCTTGAACATTAACGTCATCGCCTGGGTTAGACCGTCTTCCTCCCGCCCCACCACATATTCTCCACCGACCAGAGCAATCAAATCAGCATCCCCGGTCCCATCCAAAAAATACTTTCCCCGGTAGGCCGCCAATCCGGATTTATTAAACAGGATCACCTCCTTCACTCGCTTCCCTTCCCGCGTGGCGTCCACCAGTTGAGTGTGTAAGAGCAGTCCCACTCCATAATCACGCAATGTACAGTATAGGACATGCTTTAGGATCTCCACATCGAATCCCCTGCTTCCGCCTACGGACCCCCCCTCTTTCACCACGCGGTCTCGGATCTCCTGGAAAATCCCCTGGACCAGAGGGGTTTCTTCCACATGGAAAGGCATAAAAGGACCAACCAACCCCGCCGTCGCCATTCCTCCCAAAAATCCGTACCGCTCCACCAACAAGGTCCGGGCCCCCTCCCGCGCAGCAGCACACGCTCCCGCCACTCCGGCCCAACCACCACCTATTACCACAACATCATACATTCCCTTGACGGGAATATAGCGCGCATATGGAATGGTTTCCATATCGTCACCCCTTTAGAGCACCCTGGATGGAGCCGCGTATAAAATATCTCTGCAGCATTAGGAACAGAACGATCACTGGAACGATGGAAATGATGGAGCCTGCCGCAATCAGTCGCCAGTTGGAGGAAAAAGCATTGGACAGAAACGCGACTCCCAAAGGCAAGGTGTACATTTCCGGGTCGTTCAGAATGATCAACGGCCACAAAAAATCACTCCACGAGAAGACGAAGGTGAATATGGCCAATGTGGTGACCGATGGTTTTACAAGCGGAAGGAGTATACGCCACCAAATATCGAATGTGTTACAACCATCCATACGGGCCGCTTCTTCCAATTCCTTCGGAACGGTCAGAAAAGCCTGCCTCATCAGGAAGATTCCAAAGGCTGTGACCGCATGAGGAAGCACCAACCCTAAGTAAGTGTTGGTAAGGTTCAGCTTCAGAGCGAGAAGGTACACCGGGATCATGGTCAATTGAAAGGGAATCATCATCGTACTCAAAATGGCGAAAAAGATCACATTCCGCCCCCTAAATTTCATCCTGGCCAACGGATACGCAGCCAAGGAACAGAAGATCACATTGCCCAACACCGTCAATACCGCCACCAAAGTACTGTTGAACAAATACCGCCCGAAGGGGTGGCTGTTCCACACCTTGATAAAGTTGTCCCATGTGGGCTGCTCCGGAAGGAACTTAGGAGGAAATTCAAAGATGTTCTCGGATCCGGACTTGAAGGCTGTTGCCAACAACCACAAAAAAGGCCCGATCATCAGCACTGCAAGGCCGGTCAACATCACATACCAGAGGATGGCACTCGTCGCCCGGCGTACCACCCCTCTCCAGCGAGTGCCGGACCGGCGGTTCATTTGGGCGGTTTGTCGTTCTTCCGCCCTCACACCGGATGTCTGCACTGCTTTCCCCCCTTAGACATGCATTTCCCTTCGTTCAGCGATCTTGATTTGAAGAATGGAAAGCACCAAGACAATAACAAACAGGACGCAACCGATCGCGCTGGCATATCCCATATCCAAACTGTCAAAGGCCCGCTCATAAATGTAGAAAACCAGGGTCTTTGAGGCGTTCAACGGACCTCCGCCGGTCATGATATAGATCTCTTCAAACACTTTCATCGCGGCAATGGAGGACATTACTGCGACAAGCAGAATGGAAGGCTTCATCATGGGAATCGTCACGTACCAATGCTTTCTCCAGCCGTCAGCACCGTCCATCTTAGCCGCCTCGTACAGTTCCTTCGAAATGCTCTGCAAACCTGCCAGATAAATGACCATGTAATATCCAAGCCCTTTCCAGACGGTCACAGCCATAACGGAGAATATCGCCAAATTTTCACTGGTCAGCCACTCGACAGGAGAGTCGATCACTCCCAGCGCCTGTAACCAAAAATTCAGCACCCCTTTTTCCGCAAACACCCATTTCCAAGCCAACCCGGCAACGACCATCGATGTGACCACCGGAACATAATAGGCGGTTCGGAACCAACCAATTCCCTTCAGTTTCCGGTTCACGACGATGGCCAAAATCAGCGGCAGCACCACTAACGCCGGCACAACTACAAAAAGATACAGAAAGGTGTTTCTCAAAGTGAGCCAAAAAGTGCCATCTTTCCATAACTTTTCGTAATTCTCCGTCCCCACATATTGGGGCGGATTGATGATGTTGTAGTCGGTAAAACTCAGACGAAAAGCTTCCAGAGCCGGATAAAACACAAACGCCGACAACAGGATCATCGCAGGGAGCAAAAACATATACGGGGTTAAGGGATGATGTTTCATTCATTTCTCATCTCCATGCCGGCAATCCTCAAGGTTTCCACACTAACAAAACCTGGATAGTGAAGAACGCGGACCACTTAAGGCTTTGCCAATATCTCGTTCCACTTCTTCTCCGCATCCGCCAATGCTTTATCAACCGATTTTTTGCCCAGTAATGCCGATTGCATCGCTTCGTTCATTGCCTTCTTCAGATCGTCGTAACCCTTTAAGGGCGGTACCAACACCTCTGACTTGGGCAATTGAGATGCGCTGATGATTCGGGCTTCGTCGATCGGTTCCGCGTTATCGGGCAATTTAGTAAAATACGGATCTTCCGCAGCCTTTTTCACGGAAGGCAGGATCGCCGTCAATTTGCAAAATTTCAGTTGGTTTTCCGCATTGGTTATGAACAGGGCGAAATCTACCGCTTCCTTCTGATGTTTGCTCTGCTTCGGCACTACCAGATTCATGACCGCGACGTTCATTTTTCCGGAATCACCGGTTATTTGAGGACCGGAAGCCGTCACCTCCGCAATCTTCGGTGCGTTTTCCTTGACGATTTTCAAAAACTGTGGACCAGATGGAAGAATGGCAATCTCCCCTGCCTGGTACATATCAATGGCTTTGCCATGCCCTTCGGTGATGCTGTTTTTGGGAATCAGGCCTCTCTTGTAGAGATCCACCCAATACTGAAAGGCTTTTTTTCCAGCCGGTGTGTTAAATGCGGCTTTTTTCCCGTCGTCAGTAGTGAGATCCACCCCCATCTGCACCAAATACTCCATAAAATGAGATTCATCCATTGCCGGCATGAACGCATATTTTCCGGTCTTTTCCTTGATTTTCTCCGCCACTTCGGCCAGTTCCTCAAAATTTGTCGGCGGTTTATCCGGATCCAAACCCGCTTCCTTGAACATCTCCCGGTTATACATTGTCACTTGGGTAGATAAATACCAAGGAATTCCAAAGGTTTTCCCATCGAAGGAATTGGCCTTCCATACCCCTTCGAAGTATTTGGCCCTTTCTTCGGAAGGAACAGCCTCATCCATGTTGACAAGGGCATCCAGTTCCGCCAGCTTGGCGGCAAACTGGGGATTTAGATTGGCAACATCCGGCGCTTTGTTGGCTGTCACCGCAGACAACATTTTTTGCTCCATGCTTTCCCAGGGAACATCGACCCATTTTACCTTGACGTTGGGATGCTGCTTTTCGTAATCGGCAATCACACCCTTGATGTACTCATCAAATGTGGGGGAAAGCTGCATTGTCCAAAATTCGATCGTCACCTGATCGCCTTCGGTTGCCCCGGAAGAACACGCAGTCGAGAAAAACAGCACCAATAAAGACAGACAGCTGAAGACCCATTTGCGAACTCTCATGTCCATTTCCCTCCCAAATCATGGTTTTGGATGCACTCCCAAGCGCATTTCGCACTCCCGACCACCCCGGCCCGATTGCCCAGTTCCGCCCAAATCAACCGTATTGGAACCGGACTTTTCCCACATTGCTGATCCAACCGTCTCTTCACTTCCGGATGACGGAGGGACTCCGACACACCTCCGCCCAACACAATTGCTTCCGGGTCATAAGCATGCTGAATGTTATGCAAAGCAACTTTCAGATCCTCCAGATAACCCTCTATAACTTCCTGCACTCTCGGGTCCCCACGGCAAAAATCATCAAACACTTCCTTCCCATGACGATACTCCCGTCCCGTTTCTCTGCGGGCTCGTCGGATGAGGGCCGGACCGGAAAGGTACTGCTCCAGACACCCTCTGAGACCGCAATTACACACTTCTCCTCCGGGGACCAGTACCACGTGGCCCCATTCAGCGGCGCTCCAGCAAGCCCCGCGCACCAGTTCCCCCCGGTGAACGAAAGCACCGCCCACCCCGGTTCCAATGGTCAGCATCACAAAAGTTGTTAGATTTTCTGCCGCCCCCTTCCATCTTTCTCCCTGTGCCGCCATGTGGACATCGTTGTCCACCGTCACGGGAAGCCCGGTCCGCTCTTCCACAATGTTCTTCAAGCGAAGTCCCTGCCACCCAGGCAAATTGGACGTGGCAAATTCCACCTTGCCTTCAAGCACGTTGATCCGTCCGGCACTGCCGATCCCAATCCCGTAGATCGGACGGCCCCGCCTCAACTGATTGATCAGGCGGAACAAGTTCTCCAAAATCCGCTCCCGTCCTTGCAGGGCTTCAGTGGGAATCGATTGCTCGCACACCATTTCCCCCCGGCGGTCCACCACCGCTCCCTTGATCTCCGTCCCGCCAATGTCCAACCCGATCACATACACTGCACGTTTCCCACCTCAATAAATTTTGTCCACCACCGCTTTCGCCGTCTTTTCCTTGTAGTAAAGCGCCCGTTCTTTCGAACGGATCGCAATGCCGGTGAACAAAAGATCGATCACGTGAAGCTGGGCAATTTTTGCAGCAAGGGATCCTCCCTGCAGAGGGCTTTCCCTTCCGCCGGTCAACAGCACCACATCGGCAATCTGAGAAACCGGGGATCGGGCAAAATGCGTGATGGCCACGGTACGGGCGCCGCTTTCCCGCGCAATTCTCAAGACGTCAACGGTATCCTTGGTGCTTCCTGACACAGTGATCCCCACCGCCACATCCTCTGAGGTAAGGGTGGCAGCAGCCATGGCTTGGAGGTGGGAATCAGTAAATGCCTCCGCAGGAAAACCGATCCGGAGGAACCGGTTCAACGCGTCCTGTGCTGTGATCCCGGAGGTCCCCACTCCATAGAAGTGAACTTTACGGGCCTGGAGCATCATGTCGATCGCCTTCGCCAACTGATCACGATCGATCAACGCCATGGTGTCCTGCAATGCCTTCTGGTTGGCCATGGTAATCTTCTGCACCATCACCTGGAGTTCGTCGTTTTCGTCAATATCTTCGTGTAGGCTGGCGACGGAATTCACTTGATCCGCAGCCACTGCCAGCTTGAATTCGTGGTATCCCTTGAAACCCAGCTTCCGGCAAAAGCGGAGCACGGTCGTTTCCCCCACCCCGGCTTCTTCCGCCAGATCGGTGATGGAATGGTAGATTACTTGGTCGAACTGTTCCATCACCCGGGATGCCACTTTTTTCTCCGCCTTGGTGAAGGCATTCCAGTTGCTGGATATTTTTAATTCAATGTCACTTGTCTTTCCGGTGACACTCATCAACACACTCTCCTTTCAATGCCTCCACAAAACGACGGGTCAACACATGAGGACGTGTAATCGCGGTTCCCACCACCACGGCGTGGGCACCCAACTCAATCGCTCTTCTCGCTTCTTGCGGAGTGGCAATTCGACCCTCGGCGATGACCGGAATGGACAATCGTTCGGACAAATTGCGAATCAGCTCAAAATCGGGACCGGCTGCACGGCGGCTATACGGTGTGTATCCTGACAAGGTTGTGGACACCAAGTCAAATCCAGCTTCTTCAGCGGCCACTCCCTCCTCCACAGTGGATACATCCGCCATGGCCAAACACTCGCTGTTTTCTCGGATCCGGCGAAGAAGTTCCCTGAGTGTCACCCCCTTCGGACGATGCCGGAGCGTAGCATCCATGGCGATAACATCCGCTCCTGCTTCCAAACATTCCTGAACCTCCTTCTCCGTTGGAGTGATGTAGACTTCGCTGTCAGGATAGACCCGCTTCACAATCCCGATGACCGGCAACCCTGTAACTTGCCGAATCGCCTGGACATCCTCCCTGCCATTGGCCCGGATCGCCGACGCACCACCGATCTTTGCCGCCCGGGCCATGGCCGTCATGATTGCAGTTCCGTGAAGAGGTTCATCCTCCAATGCCTGACAAGAGACGATCAGTTTCCCGCGAAGCCTACTCAACAACGTCTCCTTGTCCATCCACACACCTCAATCTTTAACAAATTGATAATATTGTCTACATTCATTTCTATTCAACATAAAACGGGAAATTCCTCCTTATACAAAATTAAAAACGGTAAATTCCTTCTTTTTATAGAATATTCTAAAATGTATAAGCCGCCGATTTTGATCCCCTTCCATCCCTTTCGGATGATTCAAGAAGAGGACTTCTCAAAGATCCATCCAAAAACAAAAAGGCGGCCGACGGCCGCCCGGGACAGCGACAAACCTCTAAGCCCGGGAGTCGGGAAGCGATGTTCCGCCTCGACACCGTGCAGCGGCCAAGTCGCTCGGTGGAAAATCGCTCCCTCCTGATGCTCTGTCAACGATCTGAGGCGGCCGCCCCTTTTCGCAGGAGGAAGGTCACTTCTGCTTCAGTTCCAGCCCGGGCCTTTCCAAAATGTACATTTCGAGAGAGGGGTTGGGATTGGAAAATGCGCTCTGAAACACAAAGGTCACCGTAAAGTTTTCTTTATCGGAATAGGTGACGTAATAGTTTCCTTCCTGTTCCTTTTCGCTGTCGGGGTTGCCGATCAAGCCCTTCACATCGGACAGATGAATGGTCTTGAGCTGCGGACCGAAATCTTCGATGGCGACAATCGTTTTTCTCCCCGTTGAACCATCATAGATGAACCGCACATTGCGGCTCCAATAGTTGGCCGCAACGGTGCTTATGTCTTCCGGCGGCCCCCACTTTTTGATCACCTTTTTCAGCGAATCGCCGGCGGCAAAGGGCACGCTGTTGATCGATTGCTGGGATTCAAAGGCCAGGCCCATGATCTGACGAACCAGAATATCCGGCGCGGGATCAGAGGTCGGAGGTTCCGAAGCAAACGCGGGCGCGGCCAGTGCAAGGAGTGTGAGCATCGAAATGGCCAATCCTTGGATCCATCGCTTCATCCGATTCAACCTGAAACACCCTTTCTTTCATTTGATGAATTCGACTTCTTGAACTCCTTCGCATAACGGACGTCCTTCAGAGTCAAAAGGTGGCACGCGAAACGCGAAAATGAGCGAAGCGGCAGAAGGGTTTTTGGAATATTCTCCCCTTCAATCCGCCGAATAGCCGAAAAAATTTCCATCGCTTGCGGCGGGGACGGCACCCCCGGAGGCTCTTCATCCTCCATCCCGAAGAAAAACCATTCGTCATGAAGGGCGCAAAAAAGTTTTTATCACGGATCCGCCCCGAAGCTGCCGCCCGCCCGAAGGAAGGAAAAGTCCCGCGCCGCTCCGTTTCGATTCGATGGAAAAACGGATGAAAAAAACGAAGGCCGTCGTACTCCCTGGGGAGTCGACGGCCGCCGATCCCTCCCCTGCTTTAAGCAGGGGACTTTCAACCCGCCAAAATATAGGCATCACTGATTCCCGCATCTTTCACTTGCTTCAGGCGGGCTTCCGCCTCCGCCTCGGAGTAGAAGGCACCGGCCTGAACCCGGTACCAGGTTTCCCCCGAGATCGTCACCTCCACGATCACGGAAGAAATCCCCTTGCTGGACAGATAGTTTTTGCGATTCTCGGCGTTCTGGCGATCCTTGAAGGAGCCCGCAATCACTTTGTACAGCACTTTTTTGGAAAGGGAAAGGGCCTTGGCGATTCCTTCCCCGATGGCATGGGAAAGATCGGTGATGAAAGCCGAGTTGTTCAAAAGCTTCAGATCATTGGAGTGATCGATGAACAAGTTCTCCAGGAGGATTGCCGACATGGCGGTTTCCCGCAGGACGTGGAAGTTCGCCCGCTTTTTCCCCCGGTCCCTCACTCCGTATTTGCTGCCGATGGCGTTCATCACCGTGCTGTGGATGGTGTTTTGCGCGTTGATGGTTTTTTGGGAGACGGTTCCGTTATAGATGTAACTTTCCCAGCCCGTTCCGCCGCCGGCATTGATGTGAATGGAACAGAAATAGTCGGCGTTGTTGGAATTGGCCAAATTGGTCCGGCTCGCCAAGCTCACCGTCGTATCCGTGGTCCTCGTCATCAGCACATTGGTCTGATAGTTGGCCAGCAAGTAGTCCCTGACCTTCAGCCCGATGCTGAGCGTGTAATTTTTCTCCTGGTAACTGCCGTTGACGGCGCCGGGATCGCTCCCCCCGTGCCCCGGATCGATGACAACAAGAGGCATGGTCTCACCACTCCCTTTCTGTTTTCTAACAATCTATTCCGGAAAAGATTGATAGGTGAGAGGCAACGGCACATTCTCAGATCCAAATCCCCGCAAGCCTTCAAACCCATGAAAAAAAGCACCCCGAAGGGTGCTGAGATTGATGACAAACCCCCTGGCTCTTTTCGCAAGAAAAGCGCCAGGGGTTGCATGTTTATGGGGAATAAACAGATAAAGGAAATTAGATTTGGTAAATTAGGCGGATCACAAAGCCTTTTCCTCTCTTCGAGAGGAGCAAGGCCATTTTTTTGATGTTTTGAGCCACGGCAATAAGGAGGCATTGCTCTCTGACTTTGGCAAGCCCCCTGTAGCGTGCATAACGAAGCCCATGAAGTTCTTTGGCGTCAGCGAAGCTGCGCTCAATGGTCTGACTCCGTCGTTTATACAGTTGTTTGCCCCTTTCA
>NZ_FOOK01000041.1 GCF_900113175.1 Planifilum fulgidum
CTCACCAACCAGCTAATGCGCCGCGGGCCCATCCGCAAGTGGCAGCTTGACGCCGCCTTTCCACTCCGGATCATGCGATCCGGAGTCTTATCCGGTATTAGCCCCGGTTTCCCGGAGTTATCCCGGTCTTGCGGGCAGGTTACCCACGTGTTACTCACCCGTTCGCCGCTGGGTCTTAAAGGGCAAGCCCTTCAAGACCCCGCACGACTTGCATGTATTAGGCACGCCGCCAGCGTTCGTCCTGAGCCAGGATCAAACTCTCCTGGAAAGTTTGATATGACTCAAAGGAACCACGGGTCCTTTTCGCTCTTCAGTTTTCAAGGAACGCCTTCTTTTTTGTTCCGCCGCCTCTCGCGGCGACGGATTTTATCTTATCACGGCTTGCGCCGTTTGTCAACCACATTTTTTCGGAGGCTTCACCGGAATTTTTTCCTCGCCTCCCGCGCCGGAGGATTCAGTTCCTTCGGCGACGACAGCCATTAATATATCACGGTCTTGATTCCTTGTCAACACGGAAATGTTTCCCTTTTTTGCGGCGTCCGTTCTCCGGGGGAGGCGGCAACGGAGGCAAATGGACAAACCTGCGCGAATAAACTCTGGACAAAGGAGGGAGGTCGCCCATGCGGATCCGCCGGCGGTTCCCCGCAAGGTCCACCAATCCCTTTCGATGGGGATTATATGCCGTTTTGCTCCTCTTTTTTCTCTCCCTGCCCTTTTTGTACTCCGTCGAAAACCGGGTGGAAAGAAAGCTTCTGGACATCGCCCGCTCCGAGGTGAAAAACATCGCCCAATCCGCCGTGAATAAGGCCGTTGAGGAAGTAAGGCGGAACTACGCCAGGGATTTGAACCATTCCCTGATGCTCACGAAGGATGAACGGGGGCACATTCAGTCGGTTCAGGTCAATCAGGAAGTGCAGGCCAGGTTGTACGAGACGCTGACGAAAACCGTTCAGCGGGAACTGAAAAAGGCGTCCCGGCAAAAAAGCGTCGAAATCCCCTTGGGCGCCGTCTTCGACAGCAAGCTCTTCGCGGACATGGGACCCAACATCCCGCTGAAATATTGGCCCAAGGGGTCCACCCACATCGAAATGGAAGGAACCATGGAAAGCGGGGGAATCAACATGGTGATGATCAAGCTGAACGTCCGGATCACCAACGAAATGGTGATCCTCCTCCCGAAAAACGAAAGCACGATCCGGACCCGGCACAGCTATCCGTTGGGACAGCTGACGATCGTGGGGGAAGTCCCCGAGTTCTACATGGGCGGTCAGGGAACGAAAGCCCCCATACCGGTGATCCCCACCCAATAAAAAAGCGGCATGAAAGCCGACGATTGAGGGGGTGGTCCTCCATTTTCAAGGGATCATCCCCCCAGGAAAAAGAGTTTGACCAACACCAGATACAAAAGGCCCGGCAATCCCAGAACGCCGGTGATAAAGGCGGTGACCGGATTGATCGGAATCCGGAACTGCACCAACTCTCCGGCCAGGTTGAGTAAAAACAAAGCCAACGCGCCCACGGCGGTGTAGATGATCCCGTACCAGATCCATTTCAAGGGGCGAATCACCGAACGGCTCAATATCATGAAAAGGACGAGCCCCCCTCCGGCAGCCCACCCCCACCATCCGATATCCAACGCCCTTCAACCCCCTTTGCCATCCGTTACTGGTACAAGCTTATGAGGGGGGTGGACGGGTTATTCCCCTTCGTTTTTCTTTTCCTCTTCCTTCCTTTGCAGCCGGTCCGCGATCTCCCGCATCGGACGCATCCAGTTTTGTCTCATGACGCGGGCGGCCGTTTCCCTGTCCCTTCTCTCGAGGGCTTCGATGATCATGGCGTGTTCCTCGATGGACCGGGCGGGAGAGATCACCATCTTTCGCAGGAAGACGTACTTGAAGCGGCGCACATGCATTTGAAGGGTGGTGATAAAGGAAGTCAAATAGGGATTGTCCGCCGCTTCGAGGATGGTCTGGTGAAACTGCTCATCCAGGATGAGGGCTTCGTAAAAGGCCTTGTTCCCGAGCGCCTCGGCAAACTTTTCGTTGGTGAGGCGAAGGGAGCGGATGTCCTCCGCCGTCACCCGTTCGGCCGCCATTTCCGCGGCGGTGGCATCCAGGGCGGCCAAGGGCGGATAGATTCTGAACACATCCTCCCGCCGGATGGGCGTCACCTTCGTCGCCGATCCGGGATGCATCTCGACGAACCCCTGCATTTCCAGAATCTGAAGCGCTTCCCGGACCGGAGTCCGGCTCATTCCCAGGACCTCGGCCAACTCGCCGTCCAATATTTTTTCGCCGGGACGCAGCGTGCCCTCGATGATCCACCGCTGAATCTGCTCCAGGGCCCGCTGTTTGGCCGAGATTCGCTCCATCTTGGGGACGTCCCTCGGTATCGGCATCGGGTGCCTTTCCCTCCCTTGTATTCAAAATCGAAATGCGATATATTGCATATAAGTTCGACGGTTGGGAATGATTTGGACAAATTTGGGCAAATCCGGCCCGGAGGGGGAACCGCCAATGGGGTGGAAAGATCTTGTCCGGCTCATGCTCCTCGCCTCCCTTTGGGGGGCTTCTTATCTATTTATCCGGATTGCGGTGCCGCAGCTCGGCCCCTTTCTGCTGATGGACCTTCGCGTTCTGATCGGCTCGGGCGTGCTGCTTTTTTACGCCTTTATCCTCCGCCGCCTTCCCGATCTGAGGCGGCGCTGGAAGCAATACCTGCTTCTCGGCACCGTCAACAGCGCCATTCCCTTCACCCTGATCGCCGCGTCCGAACTGTACATCCCCTCGTCCCTGGCCGCCATCCTCAACGCGACCACGCCGATGTTCACCGCCTTCGTGGCGGCCCTGTGGCTGAAGGATCCCCTGACGTGGAAAAAGGGGGCCGGACTGCTGATCGGGTTCATCGGCGTCGCCGTCTTGGTGGGGTGGAGCCCGGTCCCCGTGGAAAAAAAGGTGCTGCTTTCCGTCGCCGCCATGCTGGCGGCATCCTTCAGCTATGCCGTCGGCGGAGTGTACGCCAAGAAGGCGTTCCCCGACGCACCCCCGCTGACGCTGGCCATCGGTCAGCTCGGCGGCGCGGCCGTCGCCCTGCTGCCTGCCGCCGCCATCACGTTCCCATCCGCCCGGTTTTCCGCCCTCGGGATCGCCGCCACCTTGGGCTTGGCCATTCTTTCCACGGCGGTGGCCTATATCCTTTACTTCCGGCTGCTCAAGGACGTCGGACCGACGCAAGCCATGACCGTCACCTTTCTCGTTCCCCTTTTCAGCCTGTTGTGGGGGGCCCTGCTGCTGAACGAACCCCTGGGCGCCGGAGTCATCGTCGGTTTTCTCCTGATCTGCGCCGGCATTGTCTTTGTCGCCGACCTGAAACCGGGCCTGAACCGTTCCCCCGCACGGGCCCGGCCCGAAAAACATTCCCTTTGAAGGCCGGGACGACTTAGGACAGAAGGTCCAGAAGGACCGAAACGCAATTGTTGACGATGTGGAACAGGATCGGCGCCCACAGGTTGCGGAAAACGGCCCGCAAAATTCCGAGAATCAACCCCAACACCAAAAGCGGGGCGAACATGACCACATCCACGTGGAAAAGGGCGAAGAGGAGCGACGTGAGGATCACGCTCACCGGCTGGCCGATCCGCTCCGCCAGGGACTGCTGCAAAATCCCCCGGAACATGATCTCTTCCCCGACGGGACCGATCACCCCCACCAACAGCCCCTGACTGAGAAGGGGCAGCCAGCCGCTCTGCTGCGCCGCTCCGATCTCCCGGGAAATGCTCTCCTCCCGCCAGGACACCGGCTCCAGGGAAAAATAGCGGGCGACGGGTTCGGTGACCAGGGGATCGAGAAAAAGGTAGACAAGTCCGTAAATTCCCGCCACCGCGGCGACCATCCCCACCCATCCGCCCGGGGAGGCGCCGCGAAATCCGTACCGGTCGAAACCGCCGCGGAACAGAAACAGAAAAACCAGGATCATGATCGCATGGGGGGCGACCGGAAGCAAATGCTGATGAACCGCGCCCCGGACGACCTCCGGCACAAACTCCGCCAGCAGGGCAAAGGCGGTGATCAGGCATTCCACCCAGGCGAAATAGTAAACGACATCCCGGAGAGGCAGGACGCGGATCCAACCCTTTCTCTCATGGGCGAAACTCGTCCAGATTCCGGTGATCAAAAACGCGAGGACCGCCGCCAGATTGAACAGCGCCCACAAAAGGGTCAAACCCGCCAAAAGGAGGCTTTCCTCGCCATCTTCCGAGATCCGCCACAATCCCTTTTCCGTCCATTCCCACTCAAGAGATGCCCACTCCAGGGGAATAAGATAAAAGAAGGCGATGCAGAGGGCCCAAGCGGCCATCGTACGGATCCTTCCGGAAACGGTATCCGGGGGCTCCGGCCGATGGACGGGGCCGGGTGCCGGGAGATCGAACAATGAAAACAACTCCTCCGACAAGGATTGGTTAGGGATCATCCCGCAGTCCGGGGCCCCCGACGGATCACACTTCTATTGTAATATCGGAAGTCCCGGGACATGACACCGGACCTGATCCTCCCGCTACAATTCCCGGCGTCCCTCAAGGGCTTTGGTCAGCGTCACCTCGTCGGCGTATTCCAGATCGCCTCCCACAGGCAAGCCGTGGGCGATCCGGGTGACGCGCAGGCCAAAGGGCTTGACCAGCTTTGACAGGTACATCGCCGTCGCTTCTCCCTCGATGTTGGGATTGGTGGCCAGGATCAATTCCTGGACCTCCTCCTTCTCAAGCCGTTTCAACAGCTCGGGAATGCGCAGATCCTCCGGTCCGACGCCCTCCATCGGTGAAATCGCCCCGTGGAGCACGTGATACAATCCGTTGTATTCCCGGGTTCGCTCCATCGCGATCACGTCCCGCGGATCCTGAACGACGCAGATGACGGACCGGTCCCGGTTCTTGTCGCTGCAGATGGCGCACACTTCCTTGTCCGTGATGTTGCTGCAGATGGCGCAGGTGCGCAGGTCCCGCTTCGCCCTAACCAGCGCCTTGGCCAGGTCCATCACGTCCTCCTCGTCCATTCCCAATATGAAAAAAGCCAGGCGTTGGGCCGTCTTCGGTCCAATACCCGGCAGCCGCATAAAGGCTTCGATCAGCTTCTCAATCGGTTCCGGTACATACACCTTCAGGCCACTCCCGCTTCAGTTTCCCTTATTTCCGTTAAAACAGCCCCGGCAAATTGAGACCGCCCGTCAATTTGCCCAAATCCTTGGCGATCATCTCGTCGACCTGTTTCATCGCCTCGTTGAATGCGGCGGTGATCAGATCCTGCAACATTTCCACATCTTCCGGATCCACCGCCTCAGGGGCGATCTCCACTCCTAACAGCTGTTTGTGTCCGTTCATCCGGACCTTCACCACGCCGCCGCCCGCCGTGCCCTCCACTTCCTTCCGGGCCAATTCTTCCTGGGCCTTGGCCATCTGGGCCTGCATTTTTTTCATCTGTTTCATCATCTGGTTCATGTTTCGCACGTTTCGGTTCCCTCCCGCAGGTTATTGCCGGTCCAACACCGTTCAGTCGGTCACTTCGACCAGGTCTTTTCCGAAGATCTCCACCGCCTGCCGGATGATGTCTTTCCCTTCCACACTCCCTTTTTTCGGAGGGGAGGGGTCGGATTCCTCCCCCCCGCCGCCGGTCAAGCGGTCGCCGATCTCCTGCCACTCGTTCCGCATCATGGTGATCAGCCGGAGGGGAGAGCCCAAAACCTCCGCCATCACCTTTTCAATCAGGGTCTTGTGGGATTCCTTCTCCGTCGTCTCCCGGTGGATCGAGTTTTTAAAGGCGACGATCACCGCCTCCTCCGTCGCGGCCACCGGCTCGCCGTCGATCAGCCAGGCGTGCACGGTGATTTTTTGTTCCTTGACGCGGGCAAGCACCTCCGGCCAATGCCGGCGAACCTCCTCCGTCCGCATCGGATCGATGTCCCGAAGCAGTTTTTCCCCGCCCGCGCCCTGCCCTTCCGACAAAGCGGCGGATCGCTCAGGCTTGGCGGCACCTGCAGAGGCGGAAACCGATTGGACGGCCTTTTCCAGTTCCTTGATCCTCCGCTCCAGCAGGCGAATCCGCTCCCCTAATCCCTCGGAGGAAGGGGCGGGGCCTGGGCGCGTTTCCCCGGACGCCGCCTGTTCCGCCCCCTCCGGATGGCAAAGCTCCACCACCGCCATTTCCAGGACCACCCGGGCATGGGGAGTCCACTTCATTTTCTGGGACGCCTGAAGCAGCACCTCCAGCATCCGGTTCAGCCTTCCAGGAGAAAGGCGGTCCGCCAGGCGCATCCAGGATTCGTCCCCGCCGATCCGGTCCTTAAGATCCGGCAGATTCGGCGCCGTGCGCAGGAGGAGAAGATCCCGACCGGTGTCAATCATGTCATCGATCAGGCGCTGGGGCTCCGTCCCTTCCCGGATCAGCCCGTCGACGCGATCCAGAACCCGCCGGACATCCCCCTCCGCAAGACCCTGCCAGAGTTCGGCCAGTGTGGACCGGGATGTAAAACCGGTGACGGCCAGCACCGTCGACTCCTCCACCCGGCCGTCGGCGTAGGCGAGCACCTGATCCAGCAAACTGAGGGCATCCCGCATGCCTCCGTCGGCCGCCCGGGCGATTGCCGCCAGGGCCGCTTCCTCTATCTCGACGGACTGGGCGTCGCAAACACGGCGCAAGTGGCGGACGATTTCCCCGAAGGGGATCCGGTGAAAGGGAAAGTGCTGGCAGCGGGACCGGATGGTTTGAGGGAGCTTGTGGGGTTCCGTCGTGGCGAGGATGAAGATGACGTGATCCGGCGGCTCCTCCAAGGTTTTCAGAAGGGCGTTAAAGGCCTCCGTGGTCAGCATGTGCACCTCATCCACGATATACACCTTGTAACGCCCTTCCGTCGGGGCAAACTTCACCTTGTCCCGCAGGTCCCGGATTTCATCCACGCCCCGGTTGGAAGCCGCATCGATCTCCACCACATCCATCAGGGAACCCTCGGCAATCCGCCGGCACGTCTCGCATCGGTTGCACGGCTCCGGCGCCGGTCCCTGACGACAATTGACGGCCTTGGCGAAGATCTTGGCCGTGCTGGTCTTCCCCGTTCCCCGGGGTCCGCTGAACAGATAGGCGTGGGAAAAGCGTTTCTCTTTCAACGCATTCTTCAGCGTGCGGGTGACGTGCTCCTGACCGACCAAGTCCGCAAAGCTTTGCGAACGCCACACGCGGTACAATGCCCGATAAGTCACTTTGAACACTCCAGCTGTCGCGGCCTTTTTGCATGCAAAAGCACGCTTTCTTCGGTATTTTCATCATACTACAGTCGGAGTCGTTTTTCCAAAAAAGACTTGGCCGGAGGAGACCGGGCCTAAAAAAACAGAAAATACTGTCATTTCTGCGGAAAAGAAAATATGTATGCCGTGCACCTGCCGTCGATCCTCCCCGCCCAGGCGGGCACCGTCCATTCGGCTCAGACCAGGCACCCCTGCGGCACACAGGAGGGCTTCCTTAGTGCTGCTTCCGTCAGGACCTGACACGGTTCGGAAGTTCCTGTTGCGCAGGACCCGATCGTCGACGCCTCCTGAAACGGTCCGGACCCCACACGGAAAGGACCTCGGACAGGCATCGACCCCGTTATCGCGGATTACGGGTTACAGGGCACCGCGAGCTCCCCGTCTAGCACGGCATACAATATTTTAACACAAATCCCCAGCCGCCACAAATGGAAAATGGTTCACGGACCGGATGGCCCTCGAGGAAGAAGCTTTTCATAAGGGGGCTTTTATCCACTGCTGTTTATACTGCAAATGGAACCGGCCACAGCCAATTGGAACATCTGAATCGCCAGGACAACCGCGATGCAAGCCGTGATGAGGATGTTCACTTTCTTGGCGGCCCAAGTTTGTTTCAAGAACGCGATCCGATCCGGATGATCTGCAAATTTTCGGATCCATCCCTTTTCGACCAGACATACACATAAATGAGCAGGATCGCAGCCAAAGTGACCAGCAGCAGATGGATATTTTCAAACGTGGTAACGACGGCATTTTCCGGCAAACGGCCGACGAGGGATATCAATAGAAGCCGTCGAACCGGGATGAGGGTAAACCCGGCAATAAACGAAAGAATGTCGTCGGGAAAGCCCGGGAGGAGGTACATCAGGAAAAAGACGAATGTACCTTTTTCCCTGGTCAGATGGTCAAATTCCCGGAGCGAATCGGGGCGCACGAAACGCCTTACGAACGGCCTTCCCAGCTTCCGGGCCAATGCGAAAATGAGGGCGGAACCCATCATCACACCGATCATGGTATACAAAAGCCCGATCCAAGAACCGAACAGGTATCCACCAATCAATGCCATAATTTGGCCGGGATGAGGGGCGACCAACATCTGGGCGATTTGCAGCAGGATGAACACGGGTCCCCAGGTACCGGCATCAAGGATCCACCACCCATCGCTGAAAAAAACGGCCAGCCGAAATAAAGCACTCCGCCGACCGGCCAGCAACATTATGACGATCCATCATGGACCTAAATTTTTCGATCCGTGTCCCGATTCATCAGAATTCCCCTTTCCCCGGCGGTCCAGAATCCTTCCCACACCTCCTCCCAAGCAGTCCTCGTGCAGGTCCGATTGTAGCAAACCGCCTCCTTCCCGGCCTCGGACCGAGGTCCGTAATCCTCTACGATAGGGGTCGGATGTTGTTTGCACAAAAAAGAAGCCGTCCAAGAGCTGGACGACTTCCTTATTGGTGACAAGACGCTTTAGTCAAGTAAAGGTTTGCAATTTGTTTGCAATCCGGTATTTCTTGAGCTTCGCGCTTGTCACCTGAATGCCGAAAAACGTTGATTTGGCGGAGAGGGTGGGATTCGAACCCACGGTACGGGGGTTACCCGTACAACGGTTTTCGAGACCGCCTCCTTCAACCACTCGGACACCTCTCCACGATATGGGACAAATCCCCCGGCGTATTGCAATTTCATATTATAAAAGCAACCTTCACCGTTCGTCAAGAGGGAAACCGAGGCAAACCATCAGCCGGTCCCTTTGCGGCTTTCGCCGCGCAGCTTCCGGAAAAAACCCGTCAGAAGCGATCCGCCCTCTTCGGCCAACACCCCGGAAACCACTTCGGCCTGATGGTTGAACCGCCCGTCCGCCAGCAGGTTCATCAGCGTCCCGGCGCATCCTCCCTTGGGATCGGAGGCCCCGAAGACCACCCGTTCGATGCGGGACTGGAGAATGGCGCCGGCGCACATGGGACAGGGTTCCAAGGTGACATAAAGGCTGCAGCCGATCAGCCTCCAGCCCCCGAGCCGCCCGGCCGCTTCCCGGATGGCGATCATCTCGGCATGGGCGGTGGGATCCCGATCCGTTTCCCGCCGGTTGTGCCCCCTCCCCACGATTTCCCCGTTCCGGACGATCACCGCGCCGATGGGCACTTCGCCGATCTCCGCGGCCTTCCTGGCTTCCTCCAGCGCTTCCCTCATCCACCGTTCATCGGCGGACAAACCCGCTTCCACATTCTTCACCGCCCCGTATGCAAACAAATTCCGCGAAAACATCACCGGTTCCCGCACTCGGCACAGCGACCGTAGATTTCAAACTTGTGCCCGGTGATTTCGAAATCCTCGGGCTCGCCCAGGATGGCATTCATCGGACAGATGTGAATCGTCCGGGTCCGGCCGCACTCGGTGCAGATCAAATGGTGGTGGTGCCGGTCCTCGTCGCAACGAAACCGGTAGCGGCGTTCCCCTTCCCATTCCGTCCCTTCCAGGATGCCCAATTTCTCGAACAGGGACAGATTCCGATAAACCGTGTCGAGACTGAGCCCCGGATAATCCTTCGACAGGCAGCTCTGCACCTCTTTGGCCGACAGATAGCGGTCCTGCATGGCAAACAGGCGGACGATCGATTCCCGCTTTCCCGTGTATTTGTATCCGTTGCGCTTCAACCGTTCCAGGGCTTTCCCGTAATCCACCGCATATCGCTCCAATCCCGCAAAGGTTCCTCCCTTTTTATTCTTTTCCCCGTGATTCCTTTCCCCGCGGAGGGAAAATCCCCCTTTTCTCCTATTCAAACACCCGATCCCCGCGATTTCAAGATCAGAAAGCGACGAACCCTTTTCAGCGCGAGGATCGAAACCAGGATCAGCAGGGAGACGAGGACGATGGTCCCCCCCGACGACCAGTCCAGATAGTAGGCGGCCGAGAGCCCGCACAGTACGGACACCTCGGAAAACAACAGGGAATACAGGATCGTCCGCCGAAAGCTGCCCGAAATCTGCAGGGCGGCGGCGACGGGAAGGGTCATCAGGGCGGAAACCAGCAAAATGCCGACAACGCGGATCGAAGCGGCGATGGCGAGGGCCACCGCCAAAAAGAACACAAGGTGGATCAACCGGTGGGGAATCCCCGACACCACCGCGCTTTCCTCGTCGAACGAGAGGGCAAACAGCTCCTTGTAGAAGAGAAAGATCACGGCCAGCACCAGCGCGGCCACCGCGAAGATCCAGCGCAGCTCGTCCTCCCCGACGGCCAGGATGCTCCCGAACAGGTAACCGGCCACGTCGACGTTAAACCCGTCGGCGGCGCTGATCAGGACCACGCCGAGGGCGATGCCTCCGGAGAGGACCACCGGTATGGCCAGCTCCTGGTAAGTCCGGTAGAGGCGGCGCAGCTGTTCCACGAACATCGCGCCTCCGACGGAAAAAACCATCCCCACATGGAGAGGGTTCACATGTTGAAAAACGGAGACGTGTTTTTGCAACAACAGCCCGGTGGCCACTCCGGACAAGGTGACGTGGGCCAGGGCGTCCGCGATCAGCGAAAGTCGGCGGACCACCAAAAAGATCCCCACCAGCGGGGAAATCAAGCCGATCATAAGCCCCGCCAACACCGCCCTCCGCATGAAATCGTAACTGAGGATCATCTCCCACATCCCGTTCGCGCTTTTCCGCGCTCCCCCCTTTCCCGAAACGCCAAACTCAAACCCGGATCTCTTCCCCCGAGGCGGGCGGAAAAAGGGGCTGGCTGCATCCATCCCCCGCCGGACGTAGATCCCCCCGGCGGGCGGCAAACTCCCGGGGATCCCCATAAAAGCGGATCCGCCGGTTCAAAAGGGCAATCCGGTCCGCCGCGGCGACCACCGCATCGATGTCGTGGGTGATCAGCAGAATCGACAGTCCCTCTTCCCGGTGGAGCCGACGGAGCAGGCGGTAAAAACGCTCCACCGATTCCTCGTCGACCCCCACCGTCGGTTCGTCCAGAATCAACAGGTCGGGACGGCTCACCAGCGCCCGGGCGATGAAGGCGCGCTGCTGCTGCCCGCCGGACAGGCGGCCGATGTTGGCCCCGGCGATGTCGGACAATCCCAGCCGCTCCAGGGTCTCCCGGATCAAGGCCCGCTCCTTGGCCCCGATCCGTCGGAACAGGCCGAGCTTGCCGGTGAGGCCGCTGGCCACCACCTCGTATACCGTCGCCGGGAACCCCAGGTTAAAGCTGTTGGATTTTTGGGACACATACCCGATCCGGTGCCACTTGCGAAACTTCTCCACCGGCTCGCCGAACAGATATACTCTTCCCGCGTCCGGCGACAGACGGCCGAGAGCCAACCGGACGAGGGTCGATTTTCCCGATCCGTTCGGTCCGATCAAGCCGAGAAACTCCCCGGCCGCCACCTCCAGATCGACTCCTTCCAGAACCGGTTGGCGGTCGTAGGAAAAGGAAACCCCGGACAGGCGAAGAACCACTTCGCTCATGGCACACCCCTTCTTCCTGAAAAGGAGAAAACGGATTGAATCCGATTCATCTCTTCTGCTCCGGTTCAAAAAAACCGATCATAAAAACGGTCATGGGATATTATAGCCCAAGACCGCCGCTTTGTAAATCGGAATCAATACGTTTTATCACCAATCCTTCACCCACCAATCCTTCACCAACAAAAAATCGAGCTCTCCCCATGAGAGCTCGATTCGTTTCACAGGGATGGTGCGCCCGAGAGGACTCGAACCTCCGACACGCGGTTTAGGAAACCGCTGCTCTATCCAGCTGAGCTACGGGCGCGCGTTATGGGGCCCAAAGCATTTTTCCGTATTAGCTATATGCGCTCGCGGCCTCGTTGTTGACACGCATTCCTCCGCCGAAAACAGGCGGACAAGTTCGTCCGTATTGTAACACGGGAAGGGACTAACAGTCAAATCATGCCGGTCCACCTGCCACCAAGGCGATTCTCCCTTCAACAGCGATTCCATGCCACAATTTTCCTTAAGACAAAGAAACGCGGTATTCCCGGCGCGCCCGAAACCGCTGTGGATATCACCCTGCCCCAATCTTTTCCCGCATTCTTTCCGCTCCGCTGGAGATGGTATAAAATGACTGCAGGGGGGATCCATTTTGAAGGACATCATTACAGGTTCAACGTGTATCCTCTCAGCGGCCATTCTTATCGGTTTCGGTTATTTAAAATTCAAGGGTCCTTTTATTGATCTTATTTACTTGGCGATCATTTTTTTATTTATCGCCAACGGACTTTTTCTTTTGTATAAAGGCTATGATGAATAGCATATGGCCTGCGTGCGGCCGTCCAAAACAAAAGGGGATGATCACCGTCTCCGGAGAATGCAGAACCTTTATCTTCGCGGCTTGCAGCAATTTGCGGTCATGAGTCAAAAAACGCCCGACCCAGCGCTCCTCCTGCCCAAGCGCCGATCAAACCCGCCGCCACACTGCCCGTCGCATAGAAAAGAGCCGGCAGGTGCTGATTCTGTTCGATCAGGCGGAGGGTCTCCACGCTGAAGGTTGAAAAGGTGGTAAAAGAGCCCAGGAAGCCGACGGTCAAGGCGGACATGACCTGCGGCGTGAGCGAAGAGGCGCCTCCGGCCAGCAACCCCAGGAGGAAAGAGCCGGTGATGTTGATGACAAAGGTGGCCACCGGAAAAGCGGAGGCACCGACGGTTCCGGACAGCCAGGAACCGATGAGAAACCGCGCGATTGCACCGCAA
The DNA here is from genome assembly GCF_900113175.1 of Planifilum fulgidum. Classification (NCBI taxonomy): domain Bacteria; kingdom Bacillati; phylum Bacillota; class Bacilli; order Caryophanales; family Thermoactinomycetaceae; genus Planifilum; species Planifilum fulgidum. Next base: position 12,997 of record NZ_FOOK01000041.1, read on the forward strand.
AAGCCTCCGATGCCGATCCACAAAATCGGTTTCACAACTTCCTCTCCCTTCAAATGCCGGACGGATCACGCATCATCCCGCCCCCACGCGCCCCGCTGGGCTCCATTATACTCCATCCGTCAACGCGCCCACAAAAAAGCCTCTCCGAAGAGAGGCGACAAAGAATCGGGGTAATCCACCGCCTTCAGCGGATCACCACGCCGTACTCCCTCATCCAGGCATCCAGCTGGATGAAATAGGCAAACAACTGGGGCACGTTCATCAGCTGGCCGAACCACGGGAGATGCAGCTGCCCGAGATCCCTGCGATCGGCGAAGCGGCGGATTTCCTCCACATGAAGGATCTCCCGGAGGGGAGAGGACGGATCCTCGATCCGGCGCAAGGCCTCGCTTCGCACCGCTTCCAGATACGCGGGATTGTGGGTTTTCGGAAAAGGGCTTTTGCGCCGCATCCGCACATCCTCCGGAAGCAGATCCGACACGGCCCGCCGCAGCAGCCCCTTTTCCCGCCCGTCGCAGCTCTTCATCGACCAGGGCACGTTCCACACGTATTCCACCAGGCGATGATCGCAGAAGGGCACCCGCACCTCCAGACCGAACGCCATGCTCATCCGGTCCTTCCGGTCCAGCAGGACCGGCATCCAACGGGTCAGGCAGAGATAAAACAGCTCGCGCATCCTCGCTTCCCGCGGCGCCTCCCCCGGCAATCGCGGAACCTCCTCCAGGGCTTCCCGGTAACGGTCCGCCACGTACTCCTCCGCCCGAATCCGGGAAACCACTTCCGGTGAGAAGAAGCGGATTCGCTCCCGGATCAGCCGGGACCAGGGAAAGGTGTCCGCCCAAATCAGTTCTTCCCGGTGGAACCAGGGATACCCCCCGAAGACCTCATCGGCGCACTCGCCGGAAAGGATCACCGTCACCTCTTTTTTGATCTCCCGGCTGAAGAGATACAGGGATGAGTCCACATCGGTCATCCCCGGGAGATCCCGGGCCCGCATGGCGGGAATCAGCGCGGAAGCCAGCTCTTCCGTGTCGATGATGACCTTGTGGTGGACGGAACCGAGATACTCCGCCATCCGCTGCACCCAGGGGGCATCGGATTGGGGTTGAAACTCGTTGGGGCGGAAATATTTTTCATTTCCGGCGTAATCGACGGAAAAGGTGTGGAGCGGCCCTTTTCCCTCCTCTTGGAACACCTTGGCCACGGCCGCGGAAATGGAGCTGGAATCCAATCCGCCGGAGAGCATCGTCCCCACCGGCACATCGGAAACCAATTGGCGGCGGACCGAGTCCTGAAACAGCGCCCGCACCCGCTCCACGGTGGTGTCCAGATCCTCCGAGTGGTCACGGCTGACCAGCTTCCAGTAGGCTTGAACCCGCAGACCGCTTCGGTCAAAGCGCAGCCAGCACCCCGGCCGCAGCTCCTCCACCCCGCGGAAAACCCCGTGGCCGGGCGTCCTTCCCGGCCCCAACACCAAAACCTCCGCCAGCCCCTCCTCATCCACTTCCGGACGGACCGAGGGGTGGGCCAAGAGCGCCTTCAGTTCCGAACCGAAAACGAGTCCCTCACCCCTGCGGGCGAAAAACAGGGGTTTCACCCCGATCCGGTCCCGGGCGGCGAACAGGGACTGGGACGCCTCATCCCAGATGGCAAAGGCGAAGATCCCGTTGAGATGCCGGGGGCAGTCTTCCCCCCACTCTGCATAGGCGGCCAAAATCAACTCGGTATCGGAACGGGAGGTCAGCACGTGTCCCCGCGTCTCCAATTCCCTGCGCAATTCGGGCATGTTGTACAATTCACCGTTGTAGGTGATCACATAGGTCCGGCCGCCGTAGCGGCGAACCATCGGCTGCGCTCCTCCCTCGGGGTCGATCACCACCAGCCGCCGGTGGACCAGCGCCGCGTGTTTGGACAGCCAAACGCCCTCGTCATCCGGTCCCCGACAGGCCATGGCTTGGTTCATTTTCTTCAGGACGGAGCGCTCCCGGCTCACAGGTCTCCCCCAGTCGATCCAGCCTGCGATTCCGCACATGGACACCAACCTCCCATCCGCCAAATCCTTGTATCCACATGTTCCCTTCTGGGCCCGCGCCTTTATATCCTATGATGCAGATGGGATTTTGTGCCTGTTTGCGGCAGGTTGTACCCGAAAATCCTCGTCAAACCCCGCCTTTGAGGGGCGGACCGGGCGCATCGGTTATTGGTCTCAGCAGCCTGAGTCGCCTTCCGGTCATCGGATGGGTGCTCGTTTCAATCCTCTTTACTGAGGTGTTCTTATTGTGACTGAAAAGGAATGCATGGAATTCCGAAGAATGGTCTTTGTTTCAATCCTTTTTACTGAGGTGTTCTTATTGTGACTTGGCCTGGTCAAACGGCAGCCCATTGGTTTCGTAAACAGTTTCAATCCTCTTTACTGAGGTGTTCTTATTGTGACTGAAAAGGAATGCATGGAATTCCGAAGAATGGTCTTTGTTTCAATCCTTTTTACTGAGGTGTTCTTATTGTGACTTGGCCTGGTCAAACGGCAGCCCATTGGTTTCGTAAACAGTTTCAATCCTCTTTACTGAGGTGTTCTTATTGTGACATATTATGGGAAAAATAAGGCCTAGGGTGACAAAGGTGTTTCAATCCTCTTTACTGAGGTGTTCTTATTGTGACTGCCTCCTCTAAGTTTAAGCCGGGCGTGGTCGATAAGGTTTCAATCCTCTTTACTGAGGTGTTCTTATTGTGACTGGAGCTATATGCGCGCTTCGACGCTTCGCCGAATGGAAAGTTTCAATCCTCTTTACTGAGGTGTTCTTATTGTGACTGCCTCCTCTAAGTTTAAGCCGGGCGTGGTCGATAAGGTTTCAATCCTCTTTACTGAGGTGTTCTTATTGTGACTGGAGCTATATGCGCGCTTCGACGCTTCGCCGAATGGAAAGTTTCAATCCTCTTTACTGAGGTGTTCTTATTGTGACGACTGGCAAGCCCTGTGCGAAAGCCTGAAGGCAAACCGTTTCAATCCTCTTTACTGAGGTGTTCTTATTGTGACAGCGGGCGCTGGATCCCTTGACGTGTCTGAACTTCTACGCTCTTTTGCGAACACCTCCTTCATTTAACCAATTTCTGGGGAATCCGGCCTCTGCATCGAATGTTGCAAAAGACCATTTTCCTTGATTTGATGCGGGTTTCCGCGTTTGCGAACACCTCCGGGGTTTTTGCCGAAGCTCCCGGTGTTCGCAAACGGAATCCCCCTACAAACCGTCATAGGCAACCGGTTCCCAATCTCCCCATTGCCCGTTATTTCAATCCCTCATAGGTAACCAACAAACCAAAGCATCCCCGGGGAGGGCCCGGGAAGCATCCGGGTTTCAATCCCTCATAGGTAACCTACAAACCTCCTCGGGTTCCCAATTCCAAGCATAAAATGTAGACTGTTTCAATCCCTCATAGGTAACCTACAAACAGGAGCTTTGGAGGTGTTGGATCAGGAAGATGTTCGTGTTTCAATCCCTCATAGGTAACCTACAAACCTTCTCAAGTTGACGTGGTCCCTCAGTCTCGTTGTGTTTCAATCCCTCATAGGTAACCTACAAACAGAAGTATTTGAAGGAAAAATACGAAGGGGTAACGGTGTTTCAATCCCTCATAGGTAACCTACAAACCGTTCTGACTCCATTTTAGCACGTTACGATAAACGTAGTTTCAATCCCTCATAGGTAACCTACAAACCCTGAAAAAGCCTGTCAGATTCATCATCTACATATGTACACTATATCCTTTGGAAATAATTTCGTCAATTGAGAAAATGGCTGTTTCCCTTCGTTCGCTTGACTTTTAAGGAATTGTAAGAAAATGGAAGTGTCGTCGACCCCCAGGGGTTTTTGCATGATCGGGGGTCGACGACACCTCAAAAAGGCCGGGGTTATTCCCCGCCTAATTCAAGTTCATACTCAAATTCATGAAGTGACGCGTTGTATATGTATTCGAAAATATCTTGTTCTTTTTCCTTAAACTTTGCCCCACACCCATTCGTGCGGCGTCCCAATCCGTCATTAGTATGCTCCAACGAATCAAAAAATTGCTTTGGGACCTGCTTACCAGGATTACAACCTTGTTTTTTTGTAAAACCGACGGATCGCCATACAATCTTGATCACTTTTCTCAAGCGTTTGGTCACTTCGATCTACGACACACCCATGCAACACTTTTGCTTCAACAGGGTGAGCACTCCACAATCACCATTACGATGGATTTGTATCGTCACGTTTCGCCGTAACATGCAAAAAGAAGCCGCCCAGAGACTGGACGACTTCTTTTGGAAATAGGGAACGATCACTTTAGTGGGGGAAAGGTTTGCAATTTGTTTGCAATCCCTTTGTTTCCCGCTTTCCAAGGGTGTCCCTGGAAAGCGGGAGTCCTTGATATACTTGGCGGAGAGGGTGGGATTCGAACCCACGGAGGGCGTGAAGCCCTCGGCGGTTTTCAAGACCGCTGCCTTAAACCACTCGACCACCTCTCCACGGATCACTGTGATATTATACACGGTTTCCTAAAAAAGTCAAGGCCCGCCGCAGCTTCCCCGATCAAGCCGCGGCGGGTTTTAAAGCGGCAAACCCGGCATCTGAATACGGCCTTCCTTCCTCAATCGGAGGGGATCCGCTCCATGCCGCCCATATAGGGGCGAAGCACCTCCGGAATGAGGATGCTGCCGTCTTCCTGCTGAAAGTTTTCCATGATGGCGGCCACGGTCCGGCCGATGGCCAGACCCGATCCGTTCAGGGTGTGGACAAATTCCGGCTTGGCCTTCGGTTCCCTGCGGAAACGGATGTTGGCGCGCCGGGCCTGGAAATCCTCGAAATTGCTGCAGGAGGAGATTTCCCGGTAGGTTCCGTAGCTGGGCATCCACACCTCCAGGTCGTATTTCTTGCTCTGGGCGAAGCCGATGTCCGCGGTGCACATCAGCACCACCCGGTAGGGAAGCTTAAGCTGCTGCAGCACCGCCTCCGCATCCTTTACTAGCGCTTCCAATTCGTCGTAGGAGTCCTCGGGCCTCACCAGCTTCACCAACTCCACCTTGTTAAACTGGTGGAGGCGGATCAGACCCCGGGTATCCCGGCCGGCGGCCCCGGCCTCGGAACGGAAACAGGCGCTGAAGGCGACGTACTTTTTGGGCAGTTCCTCCGCCGACAGGATTTCCCCCCGGTGGTAGTTGGTCACGGGGACCTCCGCCGTCGGGATCAGATAGTAGTCGCTGTCGGCGACGGCAAAGGAATCCTCGGCAAACTTGGGGAGCTGACCGGTTCCGATCATGCTGTCGCGCCCCACGAGATATGGCGGGATCATTTCCGTGTAGCCGTGTTTCTCGACGTGCAGGTCGAGCATGAAGTTCATCAGGGCCCGTTCCAGACGGGCTCCGGCCCCCTTGTAAAAGACGAAGCGGGAACCGGCCACCCGGCTGGCCCGTTCAAAGTCCAGAAGGTCCAGCTCCCGGGCCAATTCCCAGTGGGGTTTCGGTTCGAAGGAAAACTTCGGAATCTCCCCCCAATGGCGGACGGGAACGTTGTCCTCCTCGGAATCGCCGACGGGAACGCTCTCGTGGGGAATGTTGGGCAGGGTGAGGAGGACGGATTCCAACTCCTGCTCCACTTGGCGCAGCTCCTGGTCCAGTTCCTTGATCCGTTCCCCCACTTGGCGCATTTCCGCGATCTCCCGGGAGGCGTCCTCCTTCTGCTTCTTTTTCCGGGCGATCTCCTTGGACACGGTGTTGCGCTTGTTTTTCAGCTGCTCGCTCTCCTGGAGCAGTTCGCGCCGCCGCCGGTCCAAACCGGCGAAATCATCCAAGCCGCTGATGTCTTCTCCACGGTGTTTCAGCTTTTCCCGCACTTCATCCAGGCGGTTTCGCAGCAACTTCACATCCAGCATGGCGATCCCTCCTTCAAACAATAAAGCCTTCCGCCATCAAAGGGACGGAAGGCCCGCGTTGCCACCCTTTTTGACCGGGAAAACACATCCCCGATCCACCTCTGGACGGGATAACGGCCGTCGATCCGGTCGACGCTTCTGCGGCTTCCGCCGCTTTCGCGCACGGCTCCGAGAGGGATTCCCCGGAGGAGCGGGACGGTTTGCACCGACCACCGTCTCTCTGCCGCCGCCCTCTTCCGGGTACTGGTTCTCATCCTCGCCTTTGAAATATGTCTCTCCTTTTCATTGTATCCCGGACAAAGCCGGGAAAAACCCGTTTTCCAAGCCTGTCCCGCCTTCAGACCCGGACGGCGGACGCTTCCCGAACCATCTCGACGAAGAAGGCGTGCATCCGGACGTCCTCCGTCAGTTCCGGATGGAAGGCGGAAGCCAGCAGGTGACCCTGCCGCGCAGCCACAATCTTGTCATCGATCCGGGCCAGCACGTCCACACCAGGGCCCACTTCGGTGATGTAAGGGGCCCGGATGAAAACGGCCCGGAAATCGTCGGCCACCCCGGCCACGGGAAGATCCGTTTCGAAGCTTTCCCGCTGCCGGCCGAAGGCGTTGCGTCGAACCGTGATGTCCATGAGCGCCAGGTGAGCCGATTCCGCCCCCTCGATCCGCTTGGCCAGCAGGATGAGGCCGGCGCAGGTTCCGAACAGGGGCTTGCCGGAGGCGGCCATCTCCCGAATCGGCTCAGACAGGCCGTATTGATGCATCAGCTTGCCGATTGTCGTCGATTCGCCGCCGGGGATGACCAACCCGTCCAGACCGGCCAGCTGTTCGGGCCGCTTCACCGCGGTCGCCTCCGCCCCCGCACGCTCCAGCATGCGGAGGTGTTCCCGAACGGCCCCCTGCAGCGCGAGCACGCCAATCTTCATGGGGTCATTCCTCCCATTACCAACCCCGCTCCTGCATCCGTTCCGCTTCGGCGAGGGTGGAAATATCGATTCCCGGCATCGCCGAGCCCAAACCCTTGGACAGCTTGGCGATCAGGTCGAAATCTTCGTAGTGGGTCGTCGCTTGGACGATGGCCTTCGCGTATTTTTCCGGGTTCTCGGATTTGAAGATCCCCGAGCCGACAAACACGCCGTCGGCGCCCAAGTGCATCATGAGCGCGGCATCCGCCGGAGTGGCGATTCCGCCGGCGGCAAAGTTGACCACGGGGAGCCGGCCGGTCTCATGCACCTGCAACAGCAGATCGTAAGGCGCCCCCAGTTTTTTCGCTTCGGCCATCAGTTCGTCCCGGGACATGGACTGCACCTTGCGGATTTGGGACATCATCATGCGCATGTGACGAACCGCCTCGACCACGTTGCCCGTTCCCGGTTCTCCCTTGATCCGGATCATCGAAGCTCCTTCCCCGATCCGGCGCAGGGCCTCGCCCAGATCCCGGGCGCCGCAGACGAAGGGCACCGTAAATTGCTTCTTGTCGATGTGGTACACTTCGTCGGCGGGAGTGAGCACTTCGCTCTCGTCGATGTAGTCCACCCCCAGGGCCTCCAGGACGCGGGCTTCGACAAAGTGGCCGATCCGCACCTTGGCCATCACCGGGATGCTGACCGCGTTCATCACTTCCTCGATCACGCGGGGATCAGCCATCCGGGCCACGCCGCCGGCGGCGCGGATATCCGCCGGAACCCGCTCCAGGGCCATGACAGCGACGGCTCCCGCTTCCTCGGCGATTTTCGCCTGCTCCGCGTTGACGACGTCCATGATGACGCCGCCCTTCTGCATTTCCGCCATTCCCCGCTTGACTCGATCGGTTCCCGTCTCATATGCCTTTTCGGCACCGGAAACGGTGCCGTTCCTCGTTTCGACCTTAGCGGACATCGCTCCATCCTCCCGTCTCTCGAGCAAATGGATTCCCCAACTCGGTGATTCTTCAATACAAGTATTGTAACGGAACCACCGGAAATTGACAACCAACGGGAAGGAGCTTTCAGCCGAACCAGCCGCTGATCGCATCGCCCAATTTCCGGAAAAAGAGGCGGAGCCAACCGGCTTCCTCCACCGATTCCCGAACCACCAGCCGGACCGGTTCCACGCCGGGAATCTTCTTGCCGTCATAGAGAACGGTCACTTCCGCCACCGGCGTCCCCGCCGTCAGCGGGGCGACCACGTTTCGGGTATACGTGACGCGGAAGGTGTACTTTTTCATCTGATCCTTGCGGACGGGAAGCACGAGGGTGCGGTCGGCGGCAATGGCCACGTCCCGGGCCACCCCGTTGGGAACGGGAATCCTTTCCATATATCCAGGCAGGGGCTTGTCCTCGAAAATCAAGGGTTTTAGGTCGTAGTTCTCAAAGCCGGCATCCAAAAGGCGGCGCGTCTCCTGAAAGCGGGCGCTCTGGGAACCCGTCCCCATCACCACGGTGACAAGCCGCATCCCGTCCCGCTCGGCGGTTCCCGCAAAGCAGTATCCCGCTTCGTCGGTATATCCCGTCTTCACCCCGTCCACGCCGCGATAGAACTGGGACTGCCCCGGGAGCATCCGGTTCCAGTTGGCATATTCCCTCCCCCGGAAAGTGATCCGGGGCTTGGCGATAATCTCCTTCACTTCGGGAAAATCCAGGAGAAGCCGCCGGGCGAGATTCGCCGCGTCCCGGGCGGACATCACGTGTTTCCCCTCTCCCTTGGGCGGATTGGGATAACTGGCTTCATTCAATCCCGTGCTGTTCCGGAAATGGGTGTTGGTCATTTTAAGTTCCTTCGCCTTTTCGTTCATCCATTTGACGAAGGTCTCTTCGCTGCCCGCCAGGTGTTCCGCCAGGGCCACCGTGGCGTCATTGGCGGAATAGACGGCCATCGCTTCAAACAGCTGGCGGATCGTCCACTCCTCGCCGGCGATCAAGTAAACCTGGGCTTCATCGATGGCGGCGGCGCGGGCGCTGATGCGCACCCGGTCCTCCCAGCCGATCTCCCCCGAGCGGATCTTCTCCAACACCAGATACTCGGTCATCATTTTGGTCATGCTCGCAGGGGGCAGCGGCTCGTCCTCCCGGTGGCCATCCAGCACGAGCCCGGTTTCAAACTCCATCACCACATGGGCCTTGGCTTTCACTTCCGGAAAGGGTTCCGCCGCCAAAGCCGGAACGGGGGCCGCCACAGTCCCCTGAAACAGAACCGCCATCAAAAACCCCGCCGTCATCTTGACCGACAGGGGGAAAAGGCGACCGCTCAAAGGCTCCACCTCCGAAGACCATATCTGAAAGCCAACCGGGCTTGAAGACGGCGCGGAAGGCGATGATTCCCGACACGCCCCGCGGCTCCGACGCGGTGACTCCATCCGTTTTCCGGTCTTCACCCGATCCGATTTTCAGTTTACAAAAATCCGGAGGGAAAGAAAATCGGGGCAAAGGAATTTTCGCCATCATCGAAAAAAAGAAAAGGGCCGGCGGGCAGCCCCGGTTTGCCGGCCTTTTTTCAAGAAAAAACCGCAGGGAATTCCTGCGGATGACTACCGTCAGATGTGATAGTTGGGCGCTTCCTTGGTGATCTGCACGTCGTGGGGATGGCTTTCCCGGAGAGAGGCGCCGGTGATCCGGATGAACCGGGTCTTCTCCTTCAGCTCCTGCAGGTTTCTCACTCCGCAATAACCCATGCCCGCCCTCAGGCCGCCGACCAGTTGAAAGACGGTGTCGGCCAGGGGACCCTTGTAGGGAACCCTGCCCTCAATGCCCTCGGGAACCAGCTTCTTCACGTTTTCCTGGAAATACCGGTCTCCGCTTCCCGCCTGCATCGCCCCGAGGGAGCCCATGCCCCGGTACACCTTGAACCGCCGACCCTGGAAGATCTCCGATTCTCCGGGCGCCTCCTCGGTTCCGGCAAAGAGGCTTCCCAGCATCACCGCGTCGGCCCCCGCCGCGATCGCCTTCACGATATCCCCCGAATAGCGGATCCCTCCGTCGGCGATGATGGGGACGCCGTACTGGCGGGCGACGGTGGCGCAGTCGTAAATGGCGGTGATTTGCGGCACGCCGATCCCCGCCACCACCCGGGTGGTGCAGATGGAGCCGGGGCCGATGCCCACCTTGACCACGCTGGCCCCCGCTTCGATCAGATCGCGGGTTCCCTCCGCCGTGGCCACATTCCCCCCGACGATGCAGAGATCCGGATACCGCCGACGAAGTTCCGCCACCGTCTCCAGCACGCCCCGGGAATGGCCGTGGGCGGTGTCCACCACCAGGACATCCACCTCCGCTTCCACCAGGGCGGCCGCTCGCTTGAAGGTGTCGCTGGACACCCCCACGGCCGCCCCGGCCAGAAGCCGTCCCTGGGCGTCCTTGGCGGCGTTGGGGAACAGGGTGGCCTTTTCGATGTCCTTGATGGTGATGAGGCCCTTCAGCACCCCTCTTTCATCCACCAGGGGCAGTTTTTCGATCTTGTGTTTCTGGAGAATTTCCTCCGCCTCTTTGAGGGTGGTTCCCACCGGTGCCGTCACCAGGTTCTCCTTGGTCATCACCTCGGAGATGGGCGTGGAATAGTCGCGAATGAACCGCATGTCCCGATTGGTCAAGATGCCGACCAGCTTCCGCTCCTTGTCCACGATCGGCACGCCGGAAATCCGGTATTTGGACATGAGCGCCTCGGCATCGTAAACCTTGTGTTCGGGGTGGAGGTAAAAGGGCTTGGTGATGACGCCGCTCTCGGAGCGCTTCACCCGGTCCACTTCCTCCGCCTGCTCCTCGATCTTCATGTTCTTGTGGATGATCCCGAGACCGCCCTGGCGGGCGATGGCGATGGCCATCGGCGCCTCGGTCACCGTATCCATCCCGGCGCTGATAAGCGGGATGTTCAGCCGGATTCCCTCTCCCAACCGGGTGGAGACGTCCACATCCTTGGGAAGCACATCAGACTTGGCCGGAATCAGCAAAACGTCGTCAAAGGTGAGCCCTTCCTTGGCAAACTTTTCCTCCCACATCGGTTTTGCGCCTCCTGGTGTTTGTCCCGAGCAAACGTTTTTGAAAGTGTACCAAACGGCGAAAAGGGCGTCAAGCGGCGAAGAATTCTCCGAAAAAGGCGAAAGAAGCGGCCGTTCCGGGCGGCCATTTGTCGCGGGAGACCGGACAGGCGGCTTCTTTTACGGGGAAACCAAAAAGCCGGAGAGAGTATCCTCTCCGGCTGAGATTGATGACAAACCCCCTGGCTCTTTTCGCAAGAAAAGCGCCAGGGGTTGCGTGTTTATGGGAAATAAACAGATAAAGGAAATTAGATTTGGTAAATTAGGCGGATCACAAAGCCTTTTCCTCTCTTCGAGAGGAGCAAGGCCATTTTTTTGATGTTTTGAGCCACGGCAATAAGGAGGCATTGCTCTCTGACTTTGGCAAGCCCCCTGTAGCGTGCATAACGAAGCCCATGAAGTTCTTTGGCGTCAGCGAAGCTGCGCTCAATGGTCTGACTCCGTCGTTTATACAGTTGTTTGCCCCTTTCACTTAAACGGTTTTGACGT
>NZ_FOOK01000042.1 GCF_900113175.1 Planifilum fulgidum
TACTACAGTTGTACTTACGGAGAAAGCAATCGCTTTCTGTAATGATAAAACCGAGACATGGCTTGATGTCGCCTTCGCCAATAAAACCAAGCCCAAATATGAATCAACGGAACAACTTGTTGCCAAAGGACTTTTTCCAGGAGCCGTCGCACTTCCGGAACCGTCAAGGGCATCGCAGTCCCCGGCTGCGTTTGAATGCAGTCAAGCTCTGGAAGGAACCCCTCCCCTTTTTTCGGAGGTCCGACGGGATTCCCTGTGCCCGCATGACGGTTAAAAAGGCATGGGCAACCATGGCCAAGGTAATGTGTCGGTGCCATCCCGTCCATGAACGAACCTCATAGTGATCCAGACCCACTTCCCCTTTGGCTTCCTGAAAACATCGCTCCACCGCCCAGCGGGCTCCGGCCACCCGGACGAAGGATGTGAGCGGAGTATCTTTGGGGGCATAGACGATATAGTACGCGTAGTCTTCTTTTTCATCCGGATGACGACGAATCAGCAGCCATCGCTGCCACTGTGGAGCATCGGGACAGTTTAGAGGATACCGGACCCACTCATATTCCCGGGGTCCTTTCGCGCCGTTTCCACAAGAAAGACGTACCCAAGCGGTTTCCTCGGTTCCAAGAGCCAAATCCCGCACCCGGTGGGTCTTCCAGCCGATACAAACCGATTCCTTGGCCGAGACGGCGAGGACATAGGCTTGCCGTTGTTCCTCCAACCACAAACGCAAACGGCGGTCACTGCCATACACCGTGTCCCCGGTTACCCATTGCACGGGTAGGCCGGCTTGGAAAGCATGCTGCAACATCTGCCGTGCCAGCTGAGGTTTGGTGGCAAAGCCTGTTTCCTTGGGAATCCCGGCTTTCCGGCAACGGGGAGGATCTTCCGTCCAGCTTTTGGGCAAGTACAGACGGCGATCGATCAACGTGGAACCTTTTGGGGAGACATAACAGAGAAAAACACCGATTTGGCAGTTCTCAATCCGTCCGGCCGTTCCGCTGTACTGACGTTGCACGCCTGCGGATTGATTCCCTTTTTTGAGAAAACCGGTTTCATCCACGACAGCGATCCCTTCGGGGTGGGCCAAGTGTTCCAAGACATATTGCTGTAAGTCGTCCCGAACGGCATCCGCGTCCCACCGGGCCCGCCCCAACAGGTGCTGAATGCCGTAAGGAGTGGGATCCCCGGCATACTCGGCCAACTGCCACCCGTTCTTCCGTTCCACGGAACTTAACAACCCACGAAGATAGGACTTACAACGTTGCCGTGCTTCGGAGCGGGCAAAGTGAGCTCCGATTCGTTCAGCCAAGGTTTCAAAGGACTTTGCCCAATTAGATATTTCGTTGCACGACGGATGGAGCGTTTTACGGGAATCTCGCGGGGTCAATGGAGTTCCTCCCAAATCTTTCTCGTTCAGTCGAGAGTATATGCAATAAATCTACTATTTGCAACTGTAGTAATAAAACAAGCGGGGAAATATACACTGGAGCCGGCTGTTAAAGGGGGTTTCAAGCAGGCGGACCGGTTGTTGAATGGAAAGTTGGCCAAAATTGTCGATGAGGGTCGGGAGCGTATCGCCCGTTTTGTCTGTGGAAAGTTTGTCCATAGGGCCACACCACCTTATGCCAGCGTGTTTCTTATGATTGGCAAGGGGAAAGACGGTTGTGTGGATCAAGTTGTTGAAGGGCTTGGAGGAAGAAGTAGAATAGGTCCATCTCTGGACGATCTTTCAAAAGCTGCTGCAGTACCTGATAAAGGTGGATTTACTCGAGCCGGAAGGTCCTTAACAAAACATGGTGCTGGGGCAAGGAAGGGAAATAAACTTTTTCCACCGGCAAGAGGAAATCCTGCTGAGATCAATCGTCTGGCTCAAGATATTGTCGATGATATTTTGACGAATCCTGAAACTAAGGTAATCAAAAGTTATCGGGGCAGATTCGGCGAAACGATTGAGTATATCGCACCAGATGGGAGAGGAATTGTATTTGATGCAAACGGTAATTTCCTATTTTTCAGGGAGGGTGGTTTATGAGTAAACCATGGAGAATCTGCATATCCAGCCCGCCTGATCGTGAGAAATTGGTCGCTGAGATATTCTACGGAGATCATCAATGGGCGGAAATAAATCAAGAAGGTTCAGTATTGCAGATTGAAATTTATCCCAGGATGGATGGTCAGCCGTGGAGAATTCCTTATGAGCAGGTAATTCATGTATTGGAAGAGGCGAAGAAACAGCTGGTGGATTGAAACAAATCTTTCGCCTATCTCACTCGGCCCAGTGAACCTGATCCGAAGAATAAAAAGGGAGGCGGAAACCCTTGACCGTTCCGATGGACCCTCCCATCCAACTGATCGACACCCACGTCCATTTTGACCGGTTTTCTCCGGAGGAAGTGGAAGCGGTGGTTCGGCGTGCCCGGGAGGCGGGGGTGTACCGGGTGATCGCCGTGGCCATGGGGGAGGCGTCCTGTCATTCGCTTCTCCGGTGGAAGGAGCGTTATCCGGACTTTCTGGAGATCGCCTTCGGCGTTCATCCGGAGGAGGCAGCCGATGAGGGAGAAACGGAACGGGTGCTTAAGCTCATCCGCCGGTATCGCGGGGTAATCCGGGCGGTGGGGGAGGTGGGCCTGCCGTATTATTCGCTGCCGGAGGGGGAACGCTCCGCGCCGCCCGCCGCGGCGGTGCGGCGTCTCCGGGCGTTTCTCGATGTCGCCCGGGAGCTGGAGCTGCCGGTGTCGCTCCACGCCGTCCACGCGATGGCCGCCCCCGCCCTGCGGCTGTTGAAGAAGCACCGGGTGAGACGCGCCGTCTTCCACTGGTTGAAGGCGCCTCCCAACGTGGTCGATGCCATCGTGGAGGCGGGCCATTTTGTATCCGTCACCCCGGACGTGTTGGTTCGCGAACGGGATCGCGACCTGGTCCGGCGGGTTCCGCTGACATCCCTTGTGCTGGAGACGGATGCACCCTGGGAGTACGAAAAAGGCCGACCCGCCGAACCGGCGTGGGTTCGGCGGGTGGCCGAGGAAGTGGCGAGGATCAAGGGATGTTCCCTCGCCGAGGTGAGCCGCGTGACGACGAGAAACGCCCTGGCGTTGATCAAAGGGGATTAGGGAGCGGTTCGGCCGCTCCCGAAGAGGGGAAAACTTGTTCGAAGGGGGCGTCTGTGACCCTCTTTTTGCCGCCGCATCGTTGCCGCATCGGCGACATCGCTTTGTCGCGGCCGACCGGCAGGCTCACGGCACGGAGATCTGGCTCTGGGCCAGGGCGACCAGACGCTTCACCATCTCGCCGCCCACGGAACCGTTTGCCCGGGCCGTCGTGTCGGGGCCCAGTTGGACGCCGAACTCCTGGGCGATCTCAAATTTCATCCGCTGAAGGGCATCGGCGGCTTCCGGGACAAGCAAACGGTTTCTTCTCGGCATGGCTATCATCTCCCTGAAAAAGGGGTTTGTGAGCTTTATAGTCTGCAGATTTTGGGTATTTATGCACGGAATGTAAAAATGAATCCTTTCCGAAGGGGAGAATTTATTTGCTTCGATCTTCTCCCGCTTTTGATATAATGAATGACCGACATCAAACTACAAGCATCGGGAGGAAACCATGAAAAGCGCACTCACCTTCGACGATTCCCAGGCGCGGTCCTTTGTCGGGGATCGCGAATTGGAGCAGTTGGAACCCTTTGTGAAAGCGGCTCACAAGATGCTGCACGAACGGACCGGAGCGGGGAGCGCCTTTCTCGGCTGGGTGGATCTTCCCTTCAATTACGACCGGGAGGAGTTTGCCCGGATCGAGGAGGCGGCCCGACGCATCCGCTCCGATTCCGACGCGCTGGTGGTGATCGGCATCGGCGGCTCCTATTTGGGTGCCCGCTCGGCGCTGGAAATGCTGAACCACAGCTTTTACAACCAGCTTCCCAAGGAAAAGCGGAAAGGGCCCGAGATCTATTTCGCCGGCCATCACCTCAGCCCCGTATACACGGCTCACCTTCTTGAGCTGCTCAAGGACAAGGAAGTGAGCGTCAATGTGATCTCCAAGTCGGGGACGACCACCGAACCGGCGGTCGCCTTCCGGATCATCAAGGAGATGATGGAGAAACGTTACGGCAAGGAGGGGGCCCGCCGGCGGATTTACGTGACCACGGATCGCGCCCGGGGCGCTCTCCGGAAGCTGGCGGACGAGGAGGGTTACGAAACGTTCACGGTTCCCGACGATGTGGGCGGCCGCTACTCGGTGTTGACGGCGGTGGGCCTGTTGCCCATCGCCGCGGGGGGCGTGGACATCGAAGCGGTCATGGCGGGAGCCCGGGATGCCGCCGAGTCCTTCCGGAACCCCGACCTGGCGGACAATCCGCCCGCCCGGTATGCCGCCCTGCGGAATGCCCTGTACCGCAAGGGGAAAACCGTGGAGCTTTTGGTCACCTACGAGCCTTCGTTCCTCTCCTTTGCCGAGTGGTGGAAGCAACTCTTCGGCGAGAGCGAAGGGAAGGATCACAAGGGGATCTTTCCCGCTTCGGTCAGCTTCACCACCGACCTGCATTCCATGGGGCAATACATTCAGGAGGGGCTTCGCAACCTGTTTGAAACGGTGATCTCCGTCGACAAGCCCCGGATCGACCTGAGCGTTCCCCGGGATCCGGACAATCTGGACGGTTTGAACTATCTCGCGGGGAAAACGATGGATTTTGTGAACAAAAAGGCCTTCGAGGGCACCCTTCTGGCCCACGTGGACGGGGGCGTTCCCAATCTGGTCGTCCGCCTTCCCGAGGTGAGCCCCTACACGTACGGCCAGCTCGTCTATTTCTTTGAAAAAGCCTGCGGGATCAGCGGATACCTGCTGGGGGTCAATCCCTTTGATCAGCCCGGAGTGGAGGCCTACAAACGGAACATGTTCGCCCTTCTGGGGAAGCCGGGTTTCGAGGACGAAGGGGAAGCCTTGAGAAGGCGGCTTGAGAGGTCCTGACGGCCGCGGATTTCACGGAATTGGCAGGGAAGATCGCAAAGCGATCTTCCCTTTTTCGTGAGCGGAAGTTTTGCGGCGGTGGAGGGATCGATCCGCGGGGAATTCCCGGCTTTTTCGGTGCCGGGTCGAGATCGGCCGCGCAGGCAAGGCGGCAAGCATCTCCCGACAGGGGGCAACCGAGGGGGGCGGGAAGCTCCGGCCTCCGCGGCCTCGTACCCATTGCGCCCGAAGGGGGCGGGTTCCGCCGCCTTTGGACGGACGGAGATGCATTTCCCGGAAGATGCGCCCTCGGGATTTTCCGGGCGCGCCGGCCGTCTCTTTAGCGAAGGTGCGAGTTGGCGGACGGGGAGGCGCAGACGGTGACGATCCCCGTTGTCAAGGGATTGGGCGCGCATTTCAGCAAGTGACGGGCGGGACCTTCGGGCCTTGAGGGCGGGCCGGTGCGTGGATTTCCTCTTCGGGCGCCGGTGCTTTCCGAAGGTTTCCGACCGGTGCGGGTGTTTTCCCGCGGCGGCGTTCCATCCGGGTTCCGCTTTTTTGCCGCGCCCATACGGCGATCCCTTGAGGGATGAGCGGAAAACTTGGTAAAATGAAGCCATGGAACGAAACGGCAAGATTCGAAGCATGACGGGGTACGGCAGAGATTGCCTCCTGAAGGACGGCATCAGCTACGAAGTGGAGATTCGTTCGGTCAACAACCGGTATTTGGACATCACGGTCCGTCTTCCCGGAGGCTGGATTTCCCTTGAGGAGCGGATCAAGCGGGAGATCCAACCGTTGGTGCGCCGCGGCCGGGTGGATGTGTTCGTACAGATCCGGACCGATCAGCTCTCCCGGCGGAATGTGACGGTCAACTGGGAGGTCGCCGAGGCGGCGATCCGTGCCGCCCGGGAGATGAAAGAGCGTTTCGCCTTGGACGGATCGCTGTCCGTGAGCGATCTTTTTCATGTTCCGGAAGTCGTCACCGTCGAAGAGGTCCCTCTGGATCCGGAATCCTGCAGCGAACCCCTGCTGGAGGCGGTTCGCAACGCCTGCATCCGCCTGGTGGAGATGCGGCGAAAGGAAGGGGAAGCGCTGGCGGAGGACCTGTTTTCTCGAACGGAGACCTTGCAAAACCTGCTTGTGGAGATCCGAAGCCGTGCTCCCAAGGTGGCGGAGGAATACCGCCGGCGCCTGGAGACGCGGCTGAAGGAGTGGATGGAAGGAGTCTCCCTGGACGAAAACCGTTTGATGATGGAAGCGGCCCTCTATGCGGAACGGGCGGATATATCGGAGGAGCTCACCCGGTTGGACAGCCATGTCAGCCAGTTCCGCCGTCTCCTGTCCAGCGACGAGCCTGTGGGCCGGCGCCTCGATTTTCTCCTGCAGGAGATGAACCGGGAGATCAACACGATCGGTTCCAAGGCCAACGACGGACTGATCAGCCTGTGGGTCGTCGATTGCAAAAGCGAGTTGGAGAAAATGAGGGAACAGGTGCAGAACATCGAGTGACGGTGCGCCCCCCTCCGGAATTGATTCCTTTGGGGAAAGGGACTACAATAACTACTGAAACTACTGAGCAGCGAAGGATTTGCCGGAAGAGGCAGCCGTTTGTCCCTCTGCCCTGATTTTCAGCTATGGATCAAAGCGAGGAGGCAAAGTCCCTTGAGTATCAAATTGATCAATATCGGTTTCGGCAATATCGTGTCCGCCAACCGAATCATTTCCATCGTCAGCCCGGATTCCGCGCCCATCAAGCGGATCATCCAGGAGGCGCGGGAACGCAGCATGCTGATCGATGCTACATACGGTCGCCGCACTCGGGCGGTGATCATCACCGACAGCGATCATGTGATTCTCTCCGCGGTTCAGCCCGAGACCGTCGCCCATCGGTTGGCCAGCAAGGATCAAGAGGAAATGGTCGAGTAAGGATGCTGTTGTGTAGAAAGGATGGATCATGGACGTTTTTCAGAGAAAGGAAGGACTGCTGATCGTCTTGTCGGGACCGTCGGGAGCCGGAAAGGGAACGGTGAGCGCTCTCCTGCGGGAACGCATGCCGGAATTGACCTATTCCGTCTCCGCCACCACCCGCCCGCCGCGGAAGGGGGAGAAGGAAGGGGTCAATTATTTTTTCAAAACCCGTTCCGAGTTTGAACGGATGATTGCCAACGACGAGCTGCTGGAGTGGGCGGAGTACGTCGGGAATTACTACGGAACTCCCCGCCGTTTGGTTGAGGAGCGTCTGTCCGAAGGGAAAGACGTTCTGCTGGAAATCGAGGTGCAGGGTGCCAGACAGGTGAAAAAGCGGTTTCCCCAGGGGGTGTTCATCTTTTTGATCCCGCCCTCCTTGGATGAACTGAGGCGGAGGATCGAGCAGCGGGGAACGGAGTCGGAAGAGGTTGTCCTCAGCCGCCTCAAGCGGGCCGAGGAGGAGCTGAAGGAGATGAGCCGCTACGACTACGTGGTGGTCAATGACCAGGTGGAACGGGCCTGCGACCGGCTGTGTGCGATCATCGCCGCGGAGCACTGCCGCGTCGAGCGTCTGTTGTCCGGGAAAAACTTGACATGGGGGGAATGACACCGTGCTGGAGCCGTCGATCGACAAACTGGTGGAGAAGGTGGACAGCAAATATTCCTTGGTCGTTGTGGCCGCAAAACGGGCTCGTCAGTTGCTGGATGGGGAGAAGCCGAGAATCAATCCCCGTTCCAACAAATACGTCGGAATCGCGCTGGAGGAGATCGCGGCCGACGCGCTGGAGCTGCCCGAGTCAATCCGGCCGGAGAAAAAATGATCTTCTTCCCCGCCAGAGGGAAGGAAATTCGGCAATCCGACGACCGGTCTGGGTTGCTTATTTTTTCATGGGGGGAACGGGATGCGAGGAAAACGGATCGTAGTCGGGGTGACCGGCGGCATTGCCACCTTCAAGGCGGCCGCCCTGGTCAGCCGCCTGTCGCAGATGGGAGCGGATGTCCGGGTGATCATGACCGAATCGGCGACGCGGTTCGTCACTCCGCTCACCTTTCAAACCCTTTCACGCAACCGCGTGGCGGTGGACACCTTTGACGAACAGGATCCCTCGGTGGTGGCCCACATCGATTTGGCGGACCACGCGGATCTGTTCGTCATCGCTCCGGCGACGGCCAACATCCTGGCCAAGATGGCTCACGGTCTGGGGGATGAAATGTTGTCGACCACGTTGCTTGCCACCCGGGCCCCCATCCTGGTCGCACCGGCGATGAATGTGCACATGTATCAAAATCCGGTGGTGCAGAAGAACCTGCAAACGTTGAAAGAGCGCGGGGTTTACGTGATCGCCCCCGGCGAAGGGATGCTGGCCTGCGGTTACGAGGGAAAGGGGCGCATGGCCGAACCGGAGGAAATCATCGCCCGGATCGAGGAGATTTTGGGCGCCTCCCTGCCGGATTGGCGGGACAAGCGGGTGTTGGTGACGGCGGGACCCACCCGGGAGCCCTTGGATCCCGTCCGGTTTTTCACCAACCGATCCTCGGGGAAGATGGGATACGCCATCGCGGAGGCGGCTTCCCGCACGGGGGCGGAGGTGGTCCTGATCAGCGGTCCGACGTCCCTTGCGCCGCCTCCGGGCGTCCGGCGGATCAGCGTCGTTCGGGCGGAGGAGATGCTTAAGGCGGTGCTGGAAGAGCTGCCCCGGGCGGACATCATCATCAAAGCCGCGGCGGTGGCCGATTACCGGCCCGTAACGGTGAGCGACCGGAAAATGAAGAAACGGGATGAAACGATCGAGATCCGCATGGAACGGACGCCGGACATCGCCCTGGAGGTCGGAAAGCGCAAGGGAAACCGCTTTTTGGTCGGTTTCGCCGCCGAGACCGACCATGTGGAGGAGAACGCCCGGGAAAAGCTCCGGCGCAAGGGGATGGATCTGATCGTGGCCAACGATGTGACGGCCGAAGGCGCCGGATTTGAAGTGGACACCAACATTGCCGCCGTGTACGATCAGAAGGGGCTGGTGGCCCGGTGGCCGCGGATGTCCAAGGAACGGATGGCGGAACGCTTGATCGCCCTGATCGGGGAGAGGCTGAATGACCGCTGAAAAGTCGATCGCCGCCGTGGTCGTGGATGTCGTCGCCCGGGGAACGGATCGCCCCTTCGATTACCATGTTCCGGAAACCCTTCGGGATGTGATCGAGGTGGGGAGCCGGGTCCGGGTGTCCTTTGGCCACCGGAAAGTGATGGGGTATGTGGTTCGGCTGTCGGGAGAGGCTTCCTACGGCCGGCTGAAGCCGATCCTGGACGTGATGGATCTGGTTCCCCCTCTGACGCCGGAGCTGGTGGATCTGGGCCTGTGGATGGCGGAGACCTGTTTTTGTCATCCCATCACCGCGTTAAACGCCATGGTCCCGGCGGTGTTGAAGGGGCGTTACCGCCGCGTGGTCCGGATACACCCCCGGTTTGCCCCGGGCACCGTGCTCGCTCCGGAAGAGGAAGCCCTGATTGAGCGGCTGCGCCGGGAAGGGGAACGTCCCCTCGAGACGGTTCTCGCCTGGCCCGGCGTGAGCCGGTCCCTCATCCGTCAATTGGTGAGGGAGCGGCGGCTGTTGGTGGAAGAGCGGGTGGGGGACCGGGTGACGCGACGGCGGACGCGCTGGGTGAAACCGGCGGTTTCCGGGCAGGCGCTCCGGCGCGCCCTCGACGCTCTCCCGCCCCGGGCCCTGCGCCAGCGGGAGATCTTGAGCCATTTTCTCGACCGTCCCGAAGCGGTTCCCCTTTCGAGGCTGCTCGCTTCCCTGAAGGCGGGACGATCCTCCGTGGACAGCCTGGTGGAAAAGGGGCTGCTCCAACTGGAGGAGCGCGAGGAATTGCGGGACCCCTTTGCGGGACGGTCCTTCGAGCCGACCTCCCCGCTCCCCCTCACGCCGGAACAGGAAAGGGCCTTTCGGGCCATCGTCGGTCCCCTGCGGGAGGGCCGGCATCATCGCATCCTGCTGCACGGCGTGACGGGGAGCGGCAAGACGGAGGTTTACCTGCAGGCGATCGATGAGACCCTGAAACAGGGGCGGCAGGCGATCGTCCTGGTTCCGGAAATCTCCCTCACTCCCCAGATGGTCGCCCGGTTCAAGGGGCGTTTCGGCCCCCGGGTGGCGGTGCTGCACAGCGGGCTGTCCGGCGGCGAACGGTTTGATGAATGGCGCAAGATCCGCTCCGGTGAAGTGCAGGTGGCCATCGGCGCCCGCTCAGCGATCTTTGCCCCCTTTTCCAATCTGGGGCTGATCGTCATCGATGAGGAGCACGAGTCCTCCTACAAACAGGAGGAACAGCCCAAGTATCACGCCCGGGAAGTGGCCTTCCGGAGGGGGATGGCGCACCGCGCCGTCGTCGTGTTGGGAACGGCCACCCCGGCGGTGGAGACCATTCACCGCGCCGGACGGGGGGAACTGGAACGGGTGGTTCTCTCCCGGCGGGTGCAAGGGCGTCCCCTTCCCCGGGTCGACGTGGTGGATATGCGCGAAGAGCTCCGGGAGGGGAACCGTTCGATCTTCAGCCGGATGCTGCAGGAGGCATTGGAACAGTGTGTTTCCCGGGGGGAACAGGCGGTGCTGTTCCTCAACCGGAGAGGTTTTTCCACCTTTGTCCTCTGCCGGTCCTGCGGAAAGGTGATGGAGTGTCCCCACTGCGACATCTCCCTCACCTTTCACCGGACGAACCGGACGCTCCGGTGTCACTACTGCGGATACGCGGAGCCGGTGCCCGAAACCTGTCCCGCCTGCGGCAGCAGCCATATCCGGTATTTCGGAACGGGGACGCAGCGGGTGGAGGAGGAAATCGCCCGCCTTTTTCCGGGCATGCGGGTGATTCGCATGGATGTGGACACCACCAACCGGAAAGGGGCCCACGAGGAGTTGCTCGGCCGTTTTGGGGCGGGGGAAGCCGATGTCCTGCTCGGCACGCAGATGATCGCCAAGGGGTTGGATTTTCCCCGGGTGACGCTGGTCGGGGTGATCGCCGCCGACATCATGCTCCATCTTCCCGATTTCCGCGCGGCGGAGCGCACGTTTCAGCTGTTGACCCAGGTGAGCGGCCGGGCGGGACGGCACGATCTTTCCGGGCGGGTGGTGATTCAAACCTACAGCCCGAAGCACTATTCCATCGATCTGGCGGCCCGGACCGACACGGAAGCCTTCTACCGCAAGGAACTCCTCAGCCGGAAGCAGCACCGGTACCCTCCCTTTTGCCGTCTCTTCACCCTTTTGTTCAGCCATCCGGACCGGCAGGCGGTGATGCAGGCCGCCTTCGAGGCGGCCCGGCTCCTGAAACAGGCCCTTTCGGGGAAGGCGGAGGTGCTGGGTCCCGTTCCGGCGACCATTCCGCGGATGAAGGATCGGTATCGGCTGCAGGTTTTCATAAAATATACGGATGAAGACGTGGCGAAGGCGGTGGGAAAGGTCCTTCGATACCTGGAGGAGCGGGCGGAGGATCCGGAACTCCTCGTCAGCGTGGACCGTGACGGGTGACTTCGGCGAGGTTTTTCTTTTTGTCATCTTTCATTAACGACTGGGCTTGGATCCCTTCAAGAGGGGATCGAAGGAGGGGGATAGCGAATGGCCATACGAAGGATTGTCAAATATCCGGACCCGATTTTGCGGGAAAAGGCGCAGCCGGTGAAAAAATTTCACGCCCGCCTCCACAAACTGCTGGACGACATGGCGGAAACGATGTATGACGCCAAGGGAGTGGGTTTGGCCGCTCCCCAGGTGGGCATTTTAAAGAGGGTGATCGTCGTCGATCCCGGCGACGGCCTGATCGAAGTGGTCAATCCCGAGCTGTTCGATCTGGAAGGGGAGCAGCTGGCTCCACCGGAAGGGTGCCTCAGCATTCCCGGTTTGCTGGGAGAGGTTCGGCGGGCGAATCGGTTGAAGGTAAAAGGGCAAAACCGTTACGGCGAACCCTTTGAGATGGAGGCTGAAGGTTATCTGGCCCGGATCTTCCAGCACGAGGTGGACCACCTGAACGGGATCTTGTTCATCGATCGGGCGGAAAGGGTGTTTCGTCCGGAAGAGGAAGAGGACGGGGCGGAGGAGGATTCGTTGCCGTGACGGAAAAACCGCGAATTGTGTTCATGGGAACGCCGGATTTCTCGGTTCCCTCCCTTAAGGCCCTGATCGATCACGGATACCGGGTGGTCGGGGTGGTGACGCAGCCGGATCGCCCCCGGGGACGGAAGCGGGAGCTCACGCCGCCTCCCGTCAAGCGGGCCGCTGAGGCGCGGGGCATTCCCGTGTTTCAGCCGGAGAAGTTGCGCGACCCGGAGGCGATTGCTGCCGTTCTCGCCATGGATCCGGATTTGGTGGTGACGGCCGCCTACGGTCAAATCGTCCCCCGGGAGATTCTGGATCGCCCGCGCCACGGCTGCATCAACGTGCACGCGTCCCTGCTTCCCAAATACCGCGGGGGAGCGCCGATTCACCGGGCGGTGATCGACGGGGAGAAAGAGACGGGGATCACCATCATGAAAATGGTGCCCGCCCTGGATGCCGGAGACATCTTGGCGCAGAGGGCGATTCCCATCGGTGAACGGGATGACGCGGGAAGTCTCCACGACAAGCTGAGCCGCTTGGGGGCGGAACTGCTCATCGAGACCCTTCCGGCCCTCCTGTCCGGACGAATTCAACCGGTTCCCCAGGATGAGCGCCTGGCCACCTACGCTCCCAATCTTCGGCGGGAGGATGAATGGATCGACTGGAGCCGGCCGGCCCGAAGGATTTACGATCACGTGCGGGGGCTTCATCCGTGGCCGGTGGCCAGCACCACCTGGCGGGGGACGCCCCTCAAAATCTGGTGGGTGGAATGGTCGGACGCCGCCTGCGACCAGCCGCCGGGCACGGTGATCGCCGCCGGCCGGGAAGGCATCGAGGTGGCCGCGGGAGAGGGGACCGTCCGCATCACCCGACTGCAGCCTGCCGGGAAAAGGCCGATGGAAGCGGAAGAGTTTCTCCGCGGTCGGCGCATGTCCATAGGGGAACGGTTGGGTCAGCGATGAACCGGGAAGCAAAAGGGGCCCGGGAGGTTGCCCTCGATGTCCTGATCGCCGTCGAAGAGCGGGGAGCCTACAGCAATCTGCTGCTGGGCCGCACCCTGGACCGGATTTCCCTGCCTCCCCGGGACCGCCGCCTGGCCACCGAGCTGATTTACGGCACGATCCAACGGCTCAACACCCTGGACTGGATACTCGACCGGTTTGTCAAAGGGGGCGTGCGCACCCTCCAGCCCTGGGTCCGGCAATTGCTCCGGCTGGGCGTATACCAATTGCATTATCTGGACCGGATTCCGCCCCGGGCGGCGGTCCATGAGACGGTCAACCTCGCCAAACGACGGGGGCACAAGGGGATCGCCGGGTTGGTCAACGGCGTGCTCCGGGCCTATCTCCGGGATGACCGGAACTGGCCTTGGCTGACCGCTCCGCGGACGGCGGAGGAGTGGGCCTTGGCCACTTCCCATCCGGTCTGGATGGTCCGCCGCTTTCAGGAAGTGTTCGGAAAGGAGACGGCGTGGAAAATCCTGAACGCCAACAATGAACCGCCGCCGGTTTCCCTGCGGGTCAATCCCCTGAAGGCGGACCGGGACCGGTTGCTTCTGGAATTGGCCCGGTCTTCCGGAGGAGAGGCGAGGCCCTCCCTCCTTTCGCCCCAGGGAATCGTGCTCCGCGGGGCCGGTTCTCCCGCGTCCCTTCCGGGTTTTCGGGAAGGGCTGTTCACGGTGCAGGATGAAAGTTCCATGCTGGTGGCGGAAGCGGTGTCTCCCCGCCCGGGTCAGTTCGGCATGGATGTCTGTGCGGCGCCGGGAGGAAAAACCACTCACCTGGCCGAAAAAATGGAAAATCGCGGCCGGATCGTGGCCTTTGACATCCATCCCCGCAAGCTGCGCTTGATTGAGGAAAACGTCCGTCGGCTGGGAATTTCCATCGTGGAGGTGCGGCAGGCCGACGCCCGGGATTTGACGGGGGCGGTGGAGAGACCGGCCGATTTCGTGCTCCTGGACGCCCCCTGCTCGGGTTTGGGCGTGATCCGGCGGAAGCCGGACATCAAGTGGCGGAAGGAGACTTCGGACATCGACGGGGTGGCCGCCCTGCAATGGCAGATGCTGCTTTCCGCTTCCCGCTGGGTCCGTCCGGGGGGAACGCTGGTCTACAGCACCTGCACGCTGGAGCCGCGGGAAAACGAGGAACAGATCCGCCGCTTTCTCGAAAAGCACCCCGAATTCATTCCCGATGAAGGGCTGGGCGAACTGCTGGCCCCCGCCGTGATCCGAAAAGCTTCCATCGCGCCGGGGATGGTGCGGATCCTGCCCCATCACTTCGGCAGCGACGGCTTTTTCATCGCCCGGCTGGTGAGAAAGAAATAGCGGAACACGCGATGCACCCCATTCGGGGTGCTTTTTTTTGCCCGGAAAGGGGAGCAGTGCATTTTTTCCAGTTGTCGGGAGAATCTAAGACCGGAAGGTGATGAAGAGTGAAGCGTTCCTCCCGGTGGATGCGCAGGCGGAAACAGCGAAAGGAGCAAATGCTTCAGGAGCTGGCGGCGAAGAAGATCGAAGACAAATTGGGGGACCGGATGCTGGACCCCAGCGTCGATAAGAATGTGCAATTTATCGGGAAGCTGCTGGGAGACGGCTCCGATGTGGTCACCCGGTTTTTTACGATTCAATACACTCCCGACCGCCGGGCGGCGATCATGTATATCGACGGTTTGGTGGATCTGCCCTTGATCGACCAGTTTGTGCTCACTCCCTTGATGACCGAGGCGGAAAAGATCCGGACGAAGACGGATCTTTGGGAAATGGTCAACGAGAGCCTGATCCAGACCGGGGAGATGAGGATCACCGCCAAGATGAAGGACTTGGTGGAAGGGCTCCTTTCCGGGGATACGATTCTGCTCCTGGACGGAGAGAGCCAGGGGCTGATCATCGGTTCCAAGGGATGGCCCATGCGGAGCGTGGAGGAGCCGAAGACGGCCGCCGTCGTCCGCGGCCCCCGGGAGGGATTTTCCGAAACGCTCCGCGTCAACACCGCCCTGATCCGCCGCCGGCTGAGGGATCCCGACCTTCGGATGAAAAATTACAAGGTGGGGAGACGGACCCGCACGGATCTCGTCCTCTGCTATATCGAAGGCGTGGTCGACTCGAGGATCGTGGAGGAAGTGGAGCGGAGAATTCAGGCAATTGAGTTGGACGGCGTGCTGGAGAGCGGGTATATCGAAGAGATGATTCAGGATAACTTCTGGACCCCCTTTCCCCTGATCCAGAACACGGAACGGCCCGATTCGGCCGTTAGCCATCTGCTGGAGGGGAAAGTGGTCATCCTGGTGGACGGCACCCCCCACGCGCTGATCGCTCCGGCGGTGTTCACCCAGTTTTATTACAGTCCGGAGGACTATTACGAACGCTATATGATCGCCACCTTTCTCCGCTTTCTCCGATTGGTTTCCCTGATCATCGCCCTGTTGGGTCCGGCTTTCTATATCGCCTTTGTCTCCTTTCACACGGAAATGCTCCCTTCCCAGTTGGCCATCGCCATGGCGGCGGGGCGGGCGACGGTTCCTTTCCCCTCCATCGTCGAAGCCCTTCTGATGGAGGTCAGCGTGGAAATCCTGCGGGAAGCGAGCGTCCGGCTGCCGGGCCCCATCGGGCCGACGATCGGGATCGTCGGAGCGCTGGTGATCGGGGAGGCGTCGGTGACGGCGGGGCTGGTCAGTCCGCTCATGGTGATCGTCGTCGGACTTACCACGATCAGTTCCTATGCCAACCCCAGCTACAACGCGGCGATCTCCCTCCGCCTGCTCCGATTTCCCATCATGATCGTCGCGGCGGGTTTCGGCCTGTACGGAATCGTCCTTTGTCTCATGCTCCTGCTGCATCATCTGGTGAAACTGGAATCCTTCGGGGTTCCGTACATGGCCCCGATGGCACCCTTGCGCTGGCAGGATGTGAAGGACCTGCTGATTCGGGTCCCTTGGTCGATGATGAAAAAAAGGCCTTCGATTTTTCGCCCCCAAGATCCGGTGCGGGAAGAGTAAGGAGATGGTGCCATGTCCTCACGCACGAGCGGACAATCTTGGATGCCGAAGGGCTCAATTTCCCCTTATCAGGTCTATGCGCTCATCGTCAACAGCGTTATCGGCGTCGGTGTGCTGCTCTTTCCCCGCTCGATGGCCAAGGAAATGGGCACGGACGGGATTCTGGTGATCCCGCTGGTGGGGATCATAGCCGGAATCATGCTCTTTGTGATCAGCAAACTGGGGGGGCTTTTTCCGGGAAGGAGCCTCGTCGGCATCAGCCGGGAAATCCTGGGGATCAAGAGGTATCCCTGGCTGGGGAAAATTTTGAGCGTTGTTCTTCTCGCCATTTTTCTTGTGAACTGGTTGGGAGGAATGGTGGTGGTGACCCGGACCTTCGGACAAGTGCTGGTGACCGCCGTCTTTCAGAGGACGCCGATTGTGGTCGTCATGTTGATGCTGGTGGCCGCCGCCGCTTATGTCAGCCACAGCCGGGTCGATGTGCTGGCACGGTTCAACGAGTTCCTGCTCCCGCTCATCTACGCTCCGGGGATCCTGCTGATCGCTGCCCTGATCCAGGTCGGGGAAGTGGAACACCTGCTCCCCCTGTTTCAGGCGGATTGGAAGCAGGTGGTGAAGGGAGCCTCCACGGCTCTGTTTTCTTATACGGGCTTCGAGGTGACCCTGGTTTTCATGGGCGCCTATCAGGAGCCGAAAAAGGCGTTGCGTCCCTATCTCACGGCCATATTCGTCATCACCGTGTTCGGATATTGGTTAACCTATCTCATCTGTCTGTCCGTCTTCGGGAAGGAGGAGTTGACCCTTCTGGCGTGGCCGGTGCTGGAATTGGTGAAGGCGGTCCACATTCCCGGGATGATTTTCGAACGGCTGGAATCGGCCGTGGTGTCCATCTGGGTGATCGCGGTGTTCACGACGATAACCAATACGATGTTTGCCATTGTCCAGACTTTGCAGGAATTTTTGGGACTGGCGGATCGCCGCCGGAAATGGCTGACCCTCGCCGTCGGCGGGACCATCTACGGCTTGGCCCTGTGGCCCACAAACATTTATGAGATGGGCAAATGGGGGGAATTGATGGGATATTGGTGGTTTTTCAGCATACTGCTGGTTCCGCCGCTATTGTATGTCATCGCCCGCATCCGGAGAAGAAGGGGGGAGAAGAGGGGTGAGTCACCCTCTGTTTAATCCCTTTGCGGGGATCTTAACGGCGGTCCCGGTTGGCGGACGCGGCGGGTCGGCCGGCGGCACCTTTTTGGGGGCGGCCGCCCGCCTGTCCCGACGGAGACGGTGGTCCGGGGGGACTTTAGACTCCACACGGCATTGTGGCCGAATCGCCGCATTTTTTTCCTGTGCCCGGCGATACGCTCGGTCTCTTCGGCCAATGAGAAAAAAGGTCCTCGATCGATCCTTGAGGCCAGGGAGGTGGTGTCATGTCTTCACACGGGAACGAACCGTCCTGGTTGCCGAAGCGTTCAGTTTCCCCCTATCAGGCCTATGTCCTCACCTTTAGCACCGTCGTCGGCACCGGTATCCTCTCCTTTCCCCGATTGATGGCCAAGGAAGTGGGCACGGACGGAATCCTGGTGATCCCGTTGGTGGGGATCATTGCCGGAATCATACTTTTTTTGATCAGCAAATTGGGAGGGCTTTTTCCTGGGATGAGCCTCGCCGGCCTCAGCCGGGAAGTTCTCTGGACGGGACGAAGCCCCTGGCCGGGGAAAATGCTGAGCCTTCCCTTCCTCGCGTTATTTGTGTTGAACTGGATGGCGATTCTGGTGGTGGCGACCCGGTCCTTCGGACAAGTGCTGGTGACCGCCATCTTTCAGAGGACGCCGATTACGGTCATCATGTTGATGATGGTGGCTGCCGCCGCCTATGTCAGCCACAGCCGGGTCGACGTGCTGGCACGGTTCAACGAATTTCTGCTCCCGCTCATCTATGCGCCGGGGATCCTGCTGATCGCGGCCCTGATCCAGAGCGGGGAAATGGAACACCTGCTTCCTCTGTTTCAGGCCGATTGGAGGCAAGTGGCAAAGGGAGCCGCCACGACTCTTTTTTCTTACACGGGTTTTGAGGTGGCCCTGGTATTCATGGAGGCCTATCAGGAGCCGAAAAAGGCGTTACGCTCACATCTGACGGCCGTGTTTGTCATCTCTTTTACTTACTGGTTTACTTATCTTTCCTGTCTGGCCATCTTCGGGAAAG
Source organism: Planifilum fulgidum (assembly GCF_900113175.1). Taxonomy (NCBI): domain Bacteria; kingdom Bacillati; phylum Bacillota; class Bacilli; order Caryophanales; family Thermoactinomycetaceae; genus Planifilum; species Planifilum fulgidum. Next base: position 18,193 of record NZ_FOOK01000042.1, read on the forward strand.
AGGAGCTGGTCCGGATGGCGTGGCCGGTGCTGGAATTGGTGAAGGCGGTCCACATTCCCGGGATGATTTTTGAACGGCTGGAATCGGCCGTGTTGTCCATCTGGGTGATTGCGGTGTTCACGTCGCTGACCAACCTGTTTTTTGCCATCATCCAGATTCTGCATGAGTCCCTCGGTCTGGCGGCCCGCCGCCGAAAGTGGCTGACTCTCGCCATCGGCGGCATCCTTTACGGATTGGCCCTGTGGCCCACAAATTTGTATGAACTGAACAGATGGGGGGAATGGGTCGGGTACTTCTGGCTCTTCAATGTGCTGTTTTTTCCGCCGTTAATGTACATCATCGCCCGGATTCGGCGAAAAAGGGGGGAGAAGGAGGATGAAACGCCGTCTGTTTAACCTCGTTGCATGGGTTCTGGTGATGGGGCTTATCACCGGTTGTTGGGATCGGCGGGAAATCGAGCAGCGCTCGTCCGTCTTCGCGATGGCGATCGACGAACATCCGAAAGGGGTGGAGGTGTCCGTTCAGATTCCGATTCCGATCATGATCGTCGGTTCCGGCGGAGGCGGCGGTGGTGGTCAAGGGGGACAGGGAGTGGTTCACAATTTCTCGGCGGTGGGGAAAACGGTGTACGAAGCCCTGGAGAATCTCCAAAACCAGACCAACCACGATCTGTTTCTGGGTCACACCCGCCTGCTTTTTCTGAGCGAAAAGGTTGTCCGGAACAAGGGAATGAAAATCCTGGACGCCCTGCGCCGCCATCCCGAAATCCGCCGCCAGATCTGGCCGTTGATCGTCGACGGGCCGGCGAAGGATGCGCTGATGGTCAATTTGAGGCTGGCCGAGATCCCGACGGAATATATCCTGGATTTTGTGGAAAACGGATCGAGCCACGGGAGAATGGGGGATACCACGTTGGGTCAGTGGTTTGTCAACCAGTCGGATCCGACCCGGGCGGCCTATATCAATTATCTGCACGTTGAACCGGGAAAGGGCGGCGATCAGGCAAATGCCGGCGGACAAGGGGATGACGCAGAGGGGAAGGTTTTTTGGAAGGGCCTCGCCGTGATCCGGGGGAATTACATGGTGGGCAGCTTGTCGAGGGAAGAGAGCGGGCCGGTTCTGGGGATTGTGGAAGATAAGGCGGGTTATCCTGTGCGAGTGAAGTGTCCGGACGAAAGGGGGATGATCACCTTCGGACCGAAGGTGGTTGACCCTTCGGTCACCGTGTCCCATCAGGGCAAAAACATCAAAATCCGGGTGAAGGTGGAGGTGTGGGGAGGGGTCGTGGAGAACACCTGTTCCAAACTGGATTTGAGCCAGGAAAAAGTGATGAAGAAGATGGAGAAAATGCTTGAACAGGTCTACGAAAAGCAGTTCGAGAAGGCCTTGCGAAAGGTGCAGAAGGAGTACCGCACCGACGTGTTTGAGTTCGGGGCGTACATCCATGCGTATCACCCGCATCTGTGGAAGCGGATCGATTGGGAACGGGATTTTCCCAAGGCGGACGTGAAGGCGGATTATCAGGTGACGATCAAAACCCTCAATCTGGAAGCCCGCTGAGGGCACCGGTCGTTTGGGACCGGTTTTTCTTTTGGTTTTGCAGAATCGGTGATTGAAATATACAATAAATGAGGGAGTCTTTCGGCCTGCGGAAGGGTCCTCCCTCTAAGGTCCAACGGCTCCCCGGCGGCCGCACTGTCAAGCGTCAGTGAAAATGTCACCATAAAACGTCCGTGATTCTGTCACCTTAACCCTTCCCATCCCGAGCGGGAGTGAAAGTGACCGACAAGGATGGGAAGGAGGTGGTATGAATCCGGGATCAAAGATTCCTGCCTTCAGCCTGCTAACCCGATGACGACTGGCCATGACCTTGATTTTGAGGTATCATGGAGTTGGATTTTGGTGTTACCCAGGCTTTGCGCCATGGGTGATTGGGAGCAGGCTTACGAGGTTTCGTAACGCCTGCCTTTTCTTTTTCCGGCTTCGAAGCAGGCTTTCGAACCGGTTTTTCCACCCGCTTGACGAACAGGATCTCCCCGCTATGCTCGATGCACACCGAACCGTCCAGGGTCTGGCGAACCTCCACCTCCGTTTTGAGCGGAAGGATGCGGTCGGATACGATCTTGTACGTGTGTCCTTGGTACGAGATCGTTTGACCCGAACCCACTTTCCGGTATACCCCCCGGTAGCAAAGGATGTGCTTCAGGGCGCGGGGGTGGGTGTAAGGGACGAAGGCAGATTCTTTTTCAGCCGGTTCCACGGCGAACAGCCGATTGTGTTTTTCGATCAACTCGGGCAGAACCTCGTTTCCTTCGTCGACGGAGCCGACCTTTCGTAAACGGAGCTCAATGATCCAGCGGTCCTGTGTCGTCTGGAAGCATCGCT
>NZ_FOOK01000043.1 GCF_900113175.1 Planifilum fulgidum
GCTTCTTCTCCCACTTAAAGACAGAAGCTCTCCAACACCATCATATCCAAGATACTGAGCAGGCTCAAATCCTAATTCAAAGGTATATTCGTTTTTACAACGAGGAGCGGCTTCAACTGAAATTAAACAAGCTGACGCCTGTAGAATACAGGCGTCAGCACGCCGCATAAGCCGGGTGTTTTTACGTGTCTACATTTTTGGGGCTTGACCAGTAGGCGGCAGGGTGTTTCCGTTATTGAATGCCCAGGGCGATTTTGGCGTAACGGGACATCCGATCTTTGGTCCACGGCGGATCCCAGACGATGTTGACTTCCACATCCTTGACGCCGTCCACCCCCTTGACGGCTTCCGTCACGGCCCCGTTGATCATTCCGGCCAAGGGGCAGCCGATCGCAGTCAGGGTCATCGTGACCTTCACATTGCCTTCGTCGTCGATATCCACGCCGTAGACCAAGCCCAGATTGACGATGTCGATTCCCAATTCGGGATCGTTGACTTCGCCCAAGGCTTCCATGATTTCTTCCTTCATTTTTTCTTTGTCCAACATCCACCCCTCCTTTCCGGGAAACGCTGTCTCCGGCTGAAGCGGTGCCGTCTTTCCTAGTTTACCACAACGGGCCTGTCGTCGAAACCGGCCCTTGGCGGGGAGGGGGTTTTTTTTCGGGGGAATCCGAATAAATGTTCGCAAACGATCTTGGCACCCGGTGAAAAACAAGGTATGATGATATCGAGGTGAAACGGAAACAGAGGAGTGATCCTATGTCTGACCGCCGTCAGGCTTTGGAGATGGCTCTGAGGCAGATCGAGAAGCAGTTTGGCAAAGGTTCGATCATGAGGATGGGGGAAGCGGCCAACATTCAGGTGGAGACGGTGTCCAGCGGCGCCTTGGGCCTGGACATCGCCCTGGGGGTGGGCGGTTATCCCCGCGGACGGATCATTGAAATATATGGGCCCGAGTCGTCGGGGAAGACGACGGTGGCTCTTCACGCCATCGCCGAGGTTCAGAAAATCGGGGGACAAGCCGCCTTCATCGATGCGGAGCATGCGCTGGATCCGGTGTATGCCCAGCGGCTGGGGGTCAATATCGACGAGTTGCTCTTGTCCCAGCCGGATACGGGGGAACAGGCGCTGGAGATTGCCGAGGCGCTGGTTCGCAGCGGGGCGATCGACATCATCGTGATCGATTCGGTGGCGGCATTGGTCCCGAAGGCGGAGATCGAGGGAGAGATGGGGGATTCCCATGTGGGGCTCCAGGCCCGCCTCATGTCCCAGGCGCTCCGGAAACTGTCGGGGGTGATCAGCAAATCGAAGGCGATCGCCATCTTCATCAACCAGGTGCGGGAAAAGGTGGGGGTGATGTTCGGAAACCCGGAGACGACTCCCGGTGGGCGCGCCCTCAAGTTTTACTCCAGCATCCGTCTGGAGGTGCGCCGCGCGGAGACGATCAAGCAAGGAAGCGAAATGGTGGGGAACCGCACCCGGATCAAAGTGGTGAAGAACAAGGTGGCGCCTCCCTTTAAACAGGCGGACGTGGACATCATGTACGGCGAGGGGATTTCGAAGGAGGCGAGCGTGTTGGACATCGCCGCGGATTTGGACATCGTGAGCAAAAGCGGCGCCTGGTATTCCTTTGGCGGGGAACGCCTGGGACAAGGGCGGGAGAATGCCAAACAGTTTTTGAAGGAGCATCCTGAAGTGTGCGCGCAGATAGAGGCCGCGATCCGGGAGCACTACGGGCTGCCCGTCCCCAAGCGGGCGGAGGATGATTCCACGGAGGAACTTTCCCGCGAATGACGACGGACGAATGGGTGATCACCCGGATCGAACGGCTGCCGGGTCGGCCGCGGTATCGGATCTATATCGGCGATTCCCGCCGGCTTACCGTGGATGAGGACGTTCTGATCAAATGCGGACTGACCAAAGGAATGGCGGTCGATCCCGACCTGCTGGCTTCGATTCTGGAGACGGAGGAGTGGAGCCGGGCCCGGAAGCTGGCGCTTCGCTATCTCGCCGCAAAGCGGCGGACTTCCCGGGAGCTGGAACAGATGCTCCGGAGGAAGGGGGTTTCATCCGCCCACATTCAATCCATCGTGGAGGAGTTTCAACGCTTCCGTTATCTTGATGATCGGGCCTTTGCCCGGGATTGGGTGGAGGAGCGGAGGAGACGGAAGGGGTATGGAGCGGCGCGGATTCGCCGGGAGCTGGAGGAGAAAGGCGTTTCGGAGGAGCTGATCGCCGAGGCGTTGGGGGAAGTGGATGAGGAGGATGAGTACCGCCTCGCCATGGAAGTGGCGGAACGCCGGGTTTCCCGGATGCGATCCCATCCCTGGCCCGTCCTGGAGCGCCGGTTGGGCCGTCAGCTGTTGAATCGCGGCTTTTCTCCGACCGTGGTGTGCGAGGTGCTGGAGCGCGTCCGGTCCATCCATCGGAATGAGGAGGGATGAGGGGAAGTGCGATTTCTTTATGTGACGGACACGCATATCCGCGGAACCTCTCCCCGCAGCCGGACCGACGACTTTCCCCTTGCGATCCGGAAAAAGCTGCAGGAAGTGATTGAACTGGCCCACCGGGAAGAGGTGGATGCGGTTCTTCACGGAGGGGATCTGTTCGACCGCCCGGACATTTCGCCGGCCGTGGTGCGGGAGTTCGCCGCCCTTTTTCGCCGGTTGCAGGTTCCCCTCTACATGATCGCGGGCAATCACGACATTTACGGGCACAATCCGGACACGGTCGACCGGTCCATGCTGGGCCTGCTGGATGCCTTCGGGACCGTCCGGCTGCTGAGGAGCGGCGAGAAGCTTCTGCTGGAAAAGGGAGGAGTGTCGGTCCAGCTTTCCGGCCAGCCTTTTCATTACGATTTGGACAAGCGTGATCCGGCCCTCGATTATTCCGTGGAAAACCGGACCGGCGCCGACGTGTGCATCCACATGGTCCACGGAATGGCCGTCGACCGGGCGTTGCCCGCCGAGGTTCCCCACACCCTCGTCGACCATCTCTGGTTTGATCAGGTGGATGTGCTTCTCACCGGCCATTATCACGCCGGGTTTCCGGTGCAGCGCCGCGGAAACCGGTACATCGTCAATCCGGGGGCCCTGGCCCGGATCAACAATCATCCGTCGGAGATCCGCCGCCGTCCCCAGGTCGCCCTCATTGACGTCGACGGGGAGATCCGCGTCCGGATTCTTCCCCTTCGTTGCGCCGCCTCGGGCGAAGCGGTGCTGGATCGTTCCTACATCGAGAAGGCGGCTTTTCGGGAGGAGAAGATGGCCGATTTTGTCCGGCAGCTCCGGGAGAGGGGAAATTTTCGGCACATGGCGGTGGCCGACATCCTCGAGGAGATCGCGCGCTTGACGGGAGTGGAAGATGACGTGCGGCTCGAGGCCCTTGCCCGGATCGGCCGGATTCAGGAGCGCTTCGGATACGGGGAAGGTGTGGAGGATTGAAGCGGTTTAAGGGGCTTGTCATCGAAAATTTCCAATCCCACGAGCGGACGGAGATCGCGTTTTCCGAAGGGCTCAACGTGTTCGTCGGCCCCTCGGACAGCGGGAAGAGCGCCATTTTGCGCGCCCTGCGATGGGTGCTGTACAACCAGCCCCGGGGGAGCGATTTTATCCGGACCGGCGCATCGCGCTGCCGGGTGACGCTGATTCTTTCCGACGGGACGCATATCGTCCGGGAGCGGTCCTCTTCGGTCAATCGCTATCTGATTCGGGACCCCGAGGGAAAAGAGCGGATTTTTGAAGGGTTTGGCAGCGATGTGCCCCGGGAAGTGCTGGAGGCCCACGGAATGATCCCGCTGCAGTTGGACGAGGATCGGGAGCTGACGTTGCAGATCGCCCAGCAGTTGGAGGGGCCCTTTCTCCTGTCGGAAAGCGGGGGGACGAGGGCCAGGTCGATCGGCCGCATCAGCGGGGCTCACCTCCTGGATTTGGCGCAGAACGAGACGGCCAGGGATCAGCGGTCCGTCTCCTCCCGGATCCGGTTTGTGGAAGAGGAGATGAAGCGGCGGGAGGAGGAACTGAAACCCTACGAGGTTTTGCCGCGTTTTCGGGAACAACTGAACCGGGCCGCCGCGCTGAGGGAGGAAGCGGGCCGCAAAATGGAGCTTCTCGAAAGGCTTCGCGGACTGAAGGAGCGATGGGAAGATTGCCGGAGCGAAATGACGCGGGAGCGCAGACGGCTGGTCTCCCTGTCCAAGGTGCCGGAAGCGGAGAAGATCTTCAGCCGGTTGATGGAGGATGGCGCCCGCCTGAGCCGCATCCGGAAAAGGGCTGACGATTGGCGCAGGGGGCGGGAAGAAAAGGCCCATTGGCAGATGGTGCGGTTTCGGACGACACGGTTGGGGGAAGGGGCGCAACGGATTGCCGAAGCCGAGCGGTTGCTTGAGCGGCGGAACCGGTTGCGGCGCCTGCGGGACAATCGGCTCCATCTCGTCCGGGAGATGGACCGGGAGCGCCGCGTGGTCGAACGGACGGTTTCCCTTCCCGCGGCGAGCCTCCTGGTGGATGACCTCGGGGATGCGGTGTTCAAGCTTCGAAAACTGGAGCGGGGAAAAAAGCACTGGGTCGACGCGGAAGGAGAGCGCGCGGAGGTCGAACGCACGCTGCGGCGGCTGGAAGGGGTGCAGAAGGCGGAGGCCTTGTGGGAAGGTGCCGAGGCGTCCAGCCGGCTGCACCAGGCGCTGGTGGATCGGCGAAAACGGCTTTTGGAGCTGCGGGAACGGATCGAAAAGGGGATGCGTTACATAGCGGAGCGGGAAGAGGAGATCCGGAGGAAGTCCGAAGAGATGATCCGGGCCTTTGAGCGGATGGGGCGGTGTCCCACCTGCGGCATGAGGTTCGGACCGGACTTGTTGAAACATCTCGCCGAAGAGCTTCAGGGAGGGGAGTCGGGTGCAGCAGCAGGAAAAGGAGATTCAGGCGCTTCGCAAGGCTTTGGACGAGGCGAAGGATCTGCGCAACCGGGCGGAGGTCAAACTGGAGTCGCTGGAACGGCAGGAAAAGGAGATCCTGCGGGAGTTGGAGGAGCTCGGAGTGGAACCGGATCGCCTGGACGAGGAGATCGCCCGGCTGGAGCGGGAGATCGATGAGAAGATCAGGCAGGCCTGGGAACTGATCCCGACGGAGTTGATCTCTTCCGATGGAACGAAGTGAGGAGCTCAACCGGTTGGATCGGGCGCTGGCGGAAGCCGAGCGGAAGTGGGAACGCCTGGAAGGGAAGCGGCAGGAGTTGGAGCGGCAGTACCGCTTAGTTCGGAGCGAATGGGAGGAGCTCAAGAAGAAGCGGGATCTTTACGAAAAGGTCCGCGTCCTTTTGCAGACGGCGGCCGAGCACGCCCGCGCCCAGGCGAAGGAACAGATGGAAACCCTGGTGACCAACGCCCTCCAGTATGTGTTCGGCCCCATGTTTCGCTTTGAGATTGAACTGGCGGATCACGGGGGAAAACCCCACGCCGAGTTTTACGTGGTCACGGAGTGGGAGGGGCAAAAGGTTCGAACCAAGCCCCAGGAGGCCCGGGGAGGGGGGATCGTCGACATCACTTCCCTGGCCCTTAGGGTGGCATTCATGGAATCTTTCCGCCCGCGCCCCGAGGGGCCGCTGATTTTGGATGAGCCTGGAAAACACGTCAGTTCCGAATATGTCATCCCCATGTTGGAATTTCTCAAGTCGACGGGGGACATGTTCGGCCGGCAGATCATATTGGTGACCCACAACCCGCATCTCACGGAAGGGGCCGAGCAGGTGTTTCAAGTCGGCCTCAGGTCCGGGCGGACGGTGGTGACCCCGCTCCGTCTCCTTGACAACGGGATAAATTAAATACTAAAATGGTGTTGCTCCAATGTGGTTGGCTGTCTGCGCGACGGCTCTGCAGAACCACAGAGCGGTTGTAATTTCAGACGAATGGGTTGAGGTTTAACCTGCTCCATTTCTCCCGCGAAATGCGGCGGATGCTGTGCCGGACATGATTGGGACGTGCTCCCGTTCTCCATATCGGGGAAATCTCCGTTCCCGCTGACTCCGGGTGAAAGATTTCGAGGAAGAAAAGGTGGCGAGAATCGGGCTGTTATAGAATCAGTGAGGCAAGACCGAAGTGGATCGGTCTTGTTTTGTAAGTGGCGGTGGAAGGAGGTGGTAAGGGGGAATGCCGGATATATCCATCCTGGTTGCCAGCCTGATCGCGGGCCTGATCGGCGCTGGCCTCGGTTACTGGGGGCGGAAACTGACGGCGGAGGCGCGGATCGGCAGTGCGGAAAAGGAAGCCGAGCGCATCGTCCAAAATGCCCTTCAGGAAGCCGAGGCAGTGAAAAAGGAAAAGGTGTTGGAGGCCCGCGACGAGGCCCACGCGCTTCGCGCGGAAGCGGAGCGGGAAATCCGGGAAGAGCGGAATGAATTGCACCGTCTGGAGCGGCGTCTGATGCAGAAGGAAGAGGCTCTCGACCGCAAGCAGGATTCCCTGGAGCGCCGCGAGGACGTTCTCAATAAAAAGGAACGGGAAGTCCAAGAGCTGCTGAAAAAGGCCGAAGAGCTGAAACAGGAGCAGACGAAGGAGCTGGAGCGCATCTCTGGATTGACCGTCGAGGAGGCGCGGCAAAAGATCCTGTCCCGGGTGGAACACGAAATGCGCCACGAGACGGCACAGATGATCAAGGAGATGGAGCAGCAGGCGAAAGAGGAAGCGGACAAGCGGGCGCGCAACATATTGTCGTTGGCCATCCAGCGCTGCGCCGCCGATCATGTGGCGGAATCCACCGTTTCCGTTGTCACCCTTCCCAATGACGAGATGAAGGGGCGGATCATCGGCCGGGAGGGGCGGAATATCCGAACCCTGGAAACGCTGACGGGGATCGATCTGATCATTGACGACACTCCGGAAGCGGTCATTTTGTCCGGTTTTGATCCGATCCGCCGGGAGGTTGCCCGGGTCGCCCTGGAGAAATTGGTGGCTGACGGGCGGATTCATCCGGCGCGGATTGAGGAAATGGTGGAAAAGGCCCGGCGGGAAGTGGATGAGCGGATCCGGGAGTACGGAGAGCAGGCCACCTTTGAAACCGGTGTTCACGGATTGCATCCCGATCTGATCAAGATTTTGGGGCGCCTGAAGTTCCGGACGAGTTACGGGCAAAACGTGCTGAAACATTCGATCGAAGTGGCCCATTTGGCGGGATTGCTGGCGGCGGAGCTGGGAGAAGACGTGGTGCTGGCCAAGCGGGCGGGGCTTCTCCACGACATCGGGAAAGCGATCGATCACGAAGTGGAAGGGTCGCACGTGGAGATCGGCATCGAGCTGGCTAAAAAGTACAATGAACACCCCGCCGTGATCAACGGAATCGCTTCCCATCACGGCGATGTGGAGGCGACCTGCGTCATCGCCGTCTTGGTCGGCGCGGCGGATATTCTGTCAGCGGCACGACCGGGAGCGCGCCGGGAGACTTTGGAGGCATACATCAAGCGGTTGGAAAAGCTGGAAGAAATATGCGATTCCTTCGATGGGGTCGAAAAATCGTATGCCATTCAGGCGGGCCGGGAAGTCCGCATTATCGTTCGGCCGGAGGAAGTGGGGGATGCCGAAGCGGCCCGCCTGGCCCGGGAGATTACCAAGAAGATCGAAAATCAGCTGGACTATCCCGGTCACATCAAGGTTACCGTGATCCGGGAGACCAGGGCAGTGGAATATGCCAAATGAGAAAGCGGCCCTTCGCCGCTTTCTTTTTATCAGAAGAGTTGGAGGCGCAGCGATATGCGCGTGTTGATGTTCGGCGACGTGGTGGGTTCCTGCGGGCGTTTGGCCCTTCGCCATCAGCTTCCCCGGTTGAAGCGGTCTCTCCAACCGGACGTCATCATTGCCAACGGGGAAAATGCCGCGGGTGGCCGGGGGATTACCCGGTCCATTCTCCGGGAATTATATGAATTGGGGATCGATTGCGTCACCCTGGGGAACCATTCCTGGGATCAGCGGGAAATTTTCGATTTTATCGACGACGAGACGCGCCTGATTCGTCCGGCCAATTATCCCGAAGGCACTCCCGGCCGGGGTGTCGCGGAGATTCCGGTGGGGCAGGAGGTTTTGGCGGTCATCAATCTGATGGGGCGAACCTTCATGCCGCTTGCGGAATGCCCCTTCCGGGTCGTGGATGCCCTGTTGCGGGATCTGGTGAAAACCCCCTTTATTCTGGTTGATTTTCATGCCGAGACCACTTCGGAGAAGCAGGCGATGGCCTGGCATCTCGACGGGCGGGTGTCGGCGGTGATCGGCACGCACACTCATGTGCAGACGGCGGATGAACGCATTCTCCCTGCGGGAACGGCTTATCTCACCGACGTGGGCATGGTGGGTGCCTACAACGGAGTGATCGGCATGGACCGCGATCTGGTGCTGAAAAAGTTTCGGACTCAACTGCCGGTTCGGCTGGAATCGGGAAGCGGGCCGGCTCAGCTGAACGCGGTCCTGATCGATTTGGATCGCCCATCGGGACGGGCCCGTCAAATCCGGCGCATTCGGATCGATGATGATCATCCCTTCATGGATTGAGTTTCGGTTTTTAATATTTCGAATGTTTGACTTTATGGGAAGGAATTTATCGACGAATGGCGAATATATTAACAGTGGACTTATTTCAATCACCAAGGAGGTACCCCCATGGAAGTATTAAAAGTTTCAGCAAAGTCCAACCCGAACTCCGTTGCCGGTGCACTTGCAGGTGTCCTGCGTGAGCGCGGGGCGGCCGAAATTCAGGCCATCGGTGCCGGTGCACTGAATCAAGCTGTAAAGGCGGTTGCGATTGCACGAGGGTTTGTGGCACCGAGCGGCATGGATCTGATCTGCATCCCGGCCTTCACCGACATCATGATCGATGGTGAAGAGCGCACGGCCATCAAGCTGATTGTAGAACCCCGGTGAGGGTACACATGACAATAAACCTGTTTATCTCGTATAGACAGGTTTTTCTTTTTGGATTGGAAAGGATGAACCGGATGCGGTGGATCGACGGCCACTGTGACGTGCTGTGGAAAATGTGGGAAGCCCGGGAACCGATCTCCTTCTACGATGCGGATTCCCCGCTGGACGTCCGTTTTCCAAAGGCCCGGGCCGTGGGGATCGGTCTGCAGGTCTTTGCCCTGTTTGTTTCTCCGAAGATGCCGAAGGAATCGATTTGGGACGCCGTCCTGCGCCAGGTGGATCTGTTTCACGAGGAGATCGTCCGCGACGGCAGCGAAGTGGCGGCGATCGGTTCGGCAGCCCAGCTGGAAAATTTGAAGGATTCGGGCAAAATGGGAGCCCTGCTGTCTTTGGAAGGGGCCGACGCCTTGGCCGGGGAGTTGTACCGATTGCGCGTGCTTCACCGGTTGGGGGTCCGCCAGCTGGGACTTACGTGGAATCACGCCAATGAGGCGGCCGACGGCGTGGAAGAGGACCGGGGCGGAGGACTGACCCGATTCGGTCGGACGTTGGTGGAAGAGGTGACCCGCCTCCGGATGATTCTGGACGTGTCCCACCTTTCGGAACGGGGGTTTTGGGATGTGATGGAATTTTCCGATGTCCCCGTCATCGCTTCCCATTCCAACTGCCACGCGGTCTGTCCGCACAGGCGCAATCTGAAGGACGGACAAATCCGCGCCCTGGTCGAAAAGGAGGGGATCATGGGCATCGCCTTTGTGCCCCAATTCGTGCATGAGCCGAAGGAAGAGGCCGCCGTGGAGCACCTCTTCAGGCACATCGACCATGTGTGCGAACTGGGCGGGGAGCGCATTCTGGCATTCGGCTCCGATTTTGACGGCATCTCGCACAAGATCGGCGGACTGGAAGATGTAGGGAGCCTTCCCTATCTGGAAGAGCAACTGCTGAAGCGTTATCCGGAGCATTGGGTAAGGCGTTGGATGTGGGGCAACTGGTACGATTTTTACCGGAAACATCTCCCCTAAAATGGGGCTCCTGGGGCCCGTCGAACCGGGCTTCCGGAGCTTTTTTGATGGGAGTTTCATATAATGGATATAAAGACATTATATGTTTTCCGAGAGGTCGGGCGGAATCCGGTTTTGCAGCACGTAAAAGCGGGAAAAAAGGCGGGAATGGGCGGGAATGGTGGTTGCTTTTTGAGGAGACTGGGTCTAGAATGGATAGATGATGAACGATATTTGAAGCCTTCATCAATATACGGTTGCGAGGAAGTTGCAGGGTATTATTAAAAGGAGATGAGCACATTGGCCAAGCAGCTTTCGTGGAAAGTGGGCGGTCAACAAGGGGAAGGGATTGACAGTACGGGAGAGATATTTTCAATCGCCCTGAACCGTATGGGATATTATCTGTACGGTTATCGGCATTTTTCTTCCCGGATCAAAGGGGGACATTCCAACACCAAGATCCGGATCAGCATCCGCCCCATCCGGGCCATTTCAGATGATCTTGACGTTCTCGTCGCCTTTGACCAGGAAACGATCGATTTGAATGCCCACGAGCTTCGGGAAAACGGGGTGATTTTGGCTGACGCCAAATTTAATCCCAAGGTGCCGGAAGGGATTCCCGCCCGCCTCTATTCCGTTCCTTTCACGAAAATCGCCGAGGAAATCGGCATGGCGCAGATGAAGAACATGGTGGCGGTGGGTTCCTCCAGCGCCCTCCTCGGTTTGCCTGTGGAGGCCTTCGAAGGGGTGATCGAGGAGAAGTTCTTGCGCAAGGGCAGACACGTCGTCGACAAGAACATGGAAGCGATCTCCCGGGGAGCCCGGTATATCCTGGAGGAAGTCGGAGGTGCGCTTCCGGATCTTAAGCTGGATAAGAGCGACGGCAAGCGGCGCCTTTACATGATCGGAAACGACGCGATCGCCCTGGGAGCGATCGCCGCGGGATGCCGCCTGATGTTCGCTTATCCGATCACGCCTTCCTCCGAGATCATGGAGCAAATGATCAAAAGGCTTCCCGAACTCGGCGGAACGGTCGTTCAGACGGAGGACGAAATCGCCGCCATTTCGATGGTGATCGGCGCCAATTACGGCGGTGTCCGCGCGTTCACCGCTTCGGCCGGTCCGGGGCTTTCCCTCATGACGGAAGCGATCGGCCTGTCGGGGATGACGGAAACGCCGGCGGTGATCGTCAACACCCAGCGGGGCGGTCCCAGCACCGGTCTGCCGACGAAGCAGGAGCAAAGCGACATCAACGCGATGATCTACAGCACCCACGGGGAGATTCCCAAAATTGTGATCGCTCCCAGCACGGCGGAGGAGTGCTTCTACGACACGATCCAGGCCTTCAATCTGGCGGAAAAATATCAATGTCCGGTCATCATTCTGTCCGATCTGGCCCTCTCCCTCGGGAAACAGACGGTGGAGCCGCTGGATTACGACCGGATCAAGATCGAGCGCGGACGTTTGATCACCGACGAGAACGAGCTGCCGCCGCTTCCGGAAGACACCCTGTTTAAGCGCTATCAGTTTACGGAAGACGGCATTTCCCCGCGCGTTTTGCCCGGCATGAAAAACGGTCTGCACCATGTGACGGGGGTGGAGCACGACGAGACGGGCCGTCCCTCGGAAAATCCGGTCAACCGGAAGAAGATGATGGACAAGCGCTTGTCCAAATTGGCGAGGGGAATCGAGTTTGAAAATCCGGTGTTCGTCGATGCCGCCCACGAAGAGGCCGACCTTCTGATCGTGGGGATCGGTTCCACCCGCGGGACGATCCAGGAAGCGATGGAGCGCCTCACCGGCGAGGGAATCAAGGCGAATCACATTCACATCCGGCAGGTTCTTCCCTTCCCGACGGAGCCGGTGCGCGAGCAGATGAAAAAGGCAAAACGGGTCGTCGTCGTGGAAAACAATGCCACCGGGCAACTGGCATCGCTTTTGAAGCTTCACGTGGGCATGGCCAATAAGATTGTCCATGTCGGAAAATATGATGGCACGCCGTTTTTGCCCTCGGAAGTTTACAATCAGTGTAAGGAGCTGATGGTCCATGGCCACGTTTAAACAATTCCGGAACAAAGTGAAACCCAACTGGTGCCCGGGGTGTGGAGACTTTTCCGTGTTGGCCGCCATGCAGCGCGCCTTCGCCAATCTCGGCTTGGAGCCGGAAGATGTGGCGATCGTTTCGGGGATCGGATGCTCCGGCCGGATTTCCGGCTATCTCAACGCATACGGTTTTCACGGCATTCACGGCCGCGCCCTTCCCATCGCCCAGGGGCTGAAGCTGGCCAACCGGGATCTGACGGTGGTTGCCGCAGGCGGTGACGGAGACGGCTTTGCCATCGGGATGGGCCATACGATTCACGCGATTCGGCGCAATGTGGACATCACCTACATTGTGATGGATAACCAGGTATACGGTTTGACGAAGGGGCAAACCTCTCCCCGCAGCGAAGTGGGGTTCAAAACGAAGAGCACGCCGATGGGATCGATTGAATCGCCCCTGTCGCCGATGGAAATGGCTTTGACGGTCGGGGCGGGCTTTGTGGCCCAAGGGTTTTCCAGCGATCTGAAGCAGTTGACGCGCCTGATCGAAGAGGGGATCAAACACAAGGGGTTCTCCCTCATCAATGTGTACAGCCCCTGCGTGACTTACAACAAGATCAACACCTATGACTGGTTCAAGGATCATTTGGTGAACCTGGATGAGGAAGAGGGGTACGATCCCTCCGACCGCACCATGGCGATGCAGAAATTGATGGAACACAACAGCCTGGTGACGGGAATCATTTATCAGGACAAGAACCGCCCCTCCTATGAGGACATGATTCCCGGATTCCGCAAGGAGCCCCTTGCCAAACAGGATCTGACCCTGCCCCGCGAAAAATTTGAGGAATTGGTCGCGGAATTTTCCTGATGAACGGGCCGCTTCGCATGAAGCGGCTTTTTGTTTTGGATAGAATAAAGAAGAAAATCCCGCATATCGTCGGAGGGGAGATCAGCGTCATGAAGTGGAGAGTCCTCGGATGCCATTCACCGTTTCCGGGTCCCGGCGGCGCCACCCCCGGATATCTGCTGGAGGCGGAGGGGCGGAGGATCCTGATCGACTGCGGCAGCGGTGTGCTGTCCAAACTGGCCCAAATGTGTCCCCCGTACCGCCTGGATGCGGTGATTTTGTCCCATCTTCATCACGACCACATCGCCGACTTCTTCGTATTGCAGTATGCCGTCGGAACGGCGATGCGCCGGGGATGGCGGCGGGAGCCCCTTCCGGTGTACGCTCCCACCCGTCCCGAAAAATGGGGGAATCTCCTTTCCTACGGCGACGCGATCCGGCTTCATCCCATCCGGGAGGGGGAAAAATGCATCCTCGGCGGGTGGGAAGCGACCTTTTTCCGGACGGATCACGCCGTTCCCTGCTTTGCGGTTCGTCTGGAGGGGTTTGGACGCACCATTTTGTACGGGGCCGATGCGGGGCCGAAAACGGATTGGACCAGGATGGCGAGGGAGCCCGATCTGTTTGTCTGCGAAGGCACGTTTTTGGAGCGGGACCTTCCCGAGGAGCCCGTCGGCCATTTGTCGGTCAGGCAGGCGGCGGAGGCGGCGGAGCTCCTTCGGGCCAGGGGACTGCTGCTGACCCACCTGTTTCCGGAATATGGTCGCGCCGAGATCGAAGAGGAGGTAAAGGGAAGCTATTCGGGGCGGTGGTGGCTGGCGGAGACCGGATTGGTCCTGCCTTTGTGAAAAACGCCTCCGCCCGGGGAGGCCGCGCCAGGAAATCCCCCTTTTTTTGTTGAAATCAAAGATGAGGGTAAAAATTTTCCCTTTTTTAACTTTCTGTTTACCTGCCCTTAACAGCAGGCGGGTACGCTGGAGATGAAGCCTTGATTCCGATGAAAGAGGGGGAGGAAGGTTGGGGAAACGGCCTCTGTTTCGGTCAATTCTTTCATTGGGGATTGCCGCGCTTCTGTTCATCTGCTCGGTGGGCCCGGTTTGGGCGGGAGGAGAGAATGCCGGCGGCCGGTCGCCCAGTCAGCGGCTGATCGATGTGCAGATCTTGGGCATCAACGATTTTCACGGACAGTTGAACGTGACCCAATGGGTGAATGAAAAGCCCGCCGGCCGGGCCGATTATTTGGCGGCCCATCTGAAGCGCCGCGCGGCGGCGAACAAGAACACGCTGATCGTTCACGCAGGGGACATGGTGGGGGCAAGTCCCCCGATATCGGCTTTGCTCCAGGACGAACCGACGATCGATTTTCTGAACCGGATCGGGGTGGATGTGGGAACCCTGGGCAATCATGAGTTTGATGAAGGCGTGGAGGAAATGCTCCGGCTGATCCGCGGGGGTTCCCACCCCAACACCGGTGATTTTCCCGGAGCGGATTTTCCCTATGTGGTCGCCAACGTGCTGGACAAGAAAACAAAAAAGCCGATTCTTCCCCCCTATGTGGTGAAGAGAGTAGGGGGCGTGCCGATCGGCTTTGTCGGTGTGGTGCTCACTGACACGCCGAGTCTGGTCAATCCCGCCGGAGTCCGGTCGGTGGAATTTGTCGACGAGGTGACCGCCATCAACCGGGCGGTGAAGCAGCTGAAGAAGAAGGGGGTCCGGGCCATCGTGGTGCTGGCCCACGTTCCCGGTTCCTCCCATTTGGACGGCAGCGCGCCGACGGGGGAGATCGTGGATGTGGCCCGGTCCGTCGATGACGAGGTGGATGTGATTTTTGCCGCCCACAGCCATCAGTACATGAATGCCGTCGTGGATGACAAGCTGCTGGTTCAGGCCTATTCCTACGGGACGGCTTTTGCCGATGTGGACCTGGCGATCGATCGGCGGACGAAGGATGTCGTCGGAAAAAGGGCCGAAATTGTCACCGTCTGGCAGGAGGGGATAAGGCCCGACCCCAAGATTCGGAAAATGATTGAGTATTACGAAGAAAAGACGGCTCCCTTGGTCAACAGGGTGGTGGGAACCGCGGCGAAGACCATCCGGCGCGCGCAGAATGAGAGCGGCGAATCGGAACTGGGCAATCTGATCGCCGATGCCCAGCGGGCGGCGATGCGGACCGATTTCGCCTTCATGAATCCCGGGGGGATCCGGGCGGATATCGAGCAGGGAGAGGTGACCTGGGGGGAACTCTTTGCCGTCCAGCCCTTCGGCAACAACCTGGTGAAGATGACCCTGACCGGGGAGCAGGTCCGGCGGGCGCTCAATCAGCAGTGGCAGCAATCTTCCACCCGCATGTTGCAGATCTCCGGATTGAGGTACACCTGGGACGACAACCGGCCGGTCGGGGATAAGGTGGTGGATATCTTCCTCCCGGACGGCTCCCTCCTCGAGCCGGATGCGGTCTACACGGTGACCGTCAACAGTTTTCTCGCCGAGGGCGGTGACAATTTCACGGTTTTTACGGAAGGAACCGATCGGGAAGTGGGCCCCGTCGATCTGGATGCCCTCGTCGAGTATGTGAAACAGTTGCCCCAGCCCTTTTCGGCATCGATCGAGGGGCGAATCGAAAAACTCCCGTAACCGTTCTTTCGCGCCCCCGCCCCGGGCGGGGGTTTCCTTTTATTGCATGTCCGTCTAAGATGGACATTCACCTTCCTCTCGGACAGTGGACATGATATAATTTTCGTTGAATTGAAAGGCTGATTGCCATCATGTCCGCAGAGAGGAGTGTCCTCTGTGAATGGAAAAATGCGCGCTTTGGTGAAACATCACCGGGCCTTTGGAGCGGAACTTCGGGAGGTGCCCATCCCGACGATCGGTCCGGATGAGGTGCTGATTCAGGTGAAATGCGTGACGATGTGCGGGACGGATGTCCATATCTATACCTGGGACGATTGGGCCTCCAGCAGGGTGAATCCCCCTTACGTGTTCGGCCACGAGTTTTCGGGCGTGGTGGTGGAGGTCGGGGAGAAAGTGACGTCCCTGAAGCCGGGGGACCGCGTTTCGGCGGAAACCCACATCGTCTGCGGGGTGTGTCCTCCGTGTCGCAGGGGGGAGGCCCATGTCTGTCTCAACACGGAGATCATCGGCGTGGACCGGGACGGCTGCTTCGCGGAGTATGTGGCGATGCCGGAAAGAAATTTGTGGAAGGTCGATGATGACCGGCCCTTTGAAATCGCTTCCATCATGGAACCCATGGGCAACGCGGTCCACACGACGTTGTCCGGGCCCGTGGTCGGCAAAAAAGTGGCCGTGATCGGTTGCGGTCCCATCGGATTGATGGCGGTGTCCGTGGCCAAGGCAGCCGGCGCCGCGGCGGTGATCGCATTGGATGTGAACGATTTCCGGCTCGATTTGGCCGAGCGGATGGGAGCCACCCACCTGATTCATTCCGGACGGGTCGATCCCGTGGAGGAAGTGTTTTCCCTCACGGAGCGCGAAGGGGTGGACGTGGTGCTGGAGATGTCGGGACATCCCACGGCCATTCAGCAGGGATTCCGCATGCTGACGGGCGGAGGAAGGATGTCGATGCTGGGGTTGCCGACCCGCCCCGTGGAACTGGACATCACGCAGGATATCGTGTTCAAGGGCGTAACGGTTCACGGCATCACGGGACGGCGCATGTTTGAAACCTGGGAGCAGACGGACGGGCTTTTGAAATCGGGGAAAGTCGATCTGAACCCCCTGATCACCCACCGTTTTCCGCTGGAGGAGTACGAGAAGGCCTTTGATCTGATGATGAGTGGCAACTGCGGCAAGGTGGTATTATATCCCTGAGGCACGGCGGATGCGCCCGTTGAACGATGGATTTTCGATCGAAGCAGAAGGAGGAGAAGAGGATGAAGGGGCTGGAGCATCTGGAGCGGGAAATCGAAACATGGCGGCAGGAGGGGGTTTTTCGTCCGCTGACCGAGATTGAGTCGGAGCAGGGTTCCCGGGTGGTGATCCGCGGAAAAGAAGTGATCCAGCTTTCTTCCAACAACTATCTCGGCCTGACCACCCATCCCCGGCTGAAGGAGGCGGCCTTGGAAGCGGTCCGCACCTACGGGGCGGGGACCGGATCGGTCCGCACCATCGCCGGGACCTTTTCCATGCACGAAAGGTTTGAAGAGAAACTGGCCCGGTTCAAGCATACGGAAGCGGCACTGGTTTTTCAGTCGGGCTTCACCGCCAACGTGGGGGTGATCGCATCCATCCTGGGCGAGGAAGACGTGGTGATCAGCGATGAGCTGAACCACGCCAGCATCATCGACGGCATCCGTCTGACCAAGGCGTCCCGCAGGATTTACCGCCACTCCGACCTGGATGATCTGGAGAAGGCGCTCAAGGAGACCCAATCGGCCCGCACCCGCCTGGTTGTGACCGACGGCGTTTTCAGCATGGATGGGGACATCGCCCCCCTCAAGGAGATCGTGGAACTCTGCGAGCGGTACGACGCGATCGTGATGGTGGACGACGCCCATGCCAGCGGGGTTCTCGGCAAAAACGGAAGGGGAACGGTGGATCATTTCGGATTGCACGGCCGGGTCCACATCCAGGTGGGCACCCTGTCCAAGGCGATCGGCGTGCTGGGGGGGTATGTGGCGGGTTCCCGGACTCTTCGCGATTATCTGATACACCGCGCCCGCCCCTTCCTGTTCAGCACCTCTCACCCGCCGGCCGTGACGGCGGCCTGCAGCGCGGCGATCGACGTGCTGCTGGAGGAACCGGAGCTGATCGACCGCCTTTGGGAGAACACGCGGTTCTTCAAAGAGGGCTTGAGAAAGCTGGGGTTTGATATCGGCGACAGCCAGACGCCGATCACGCCGGTGATCGTCGGCGAGGGGGCGAAGGCGATGGCCCTGTCCGACGCCCTGTTCGAAGAGGGGGTTTACGCCCAGGGAATCGCTTATCCCACGGTACCCAAGGGCAAAGCCCGGGTGCGCACCATCGTCACGGCCACCCATACCCGGGAAGACCTGCAACAGGCGCTGGACGCCTTTGAGCGGGCAGGCAAGAAAATAGGGATTCTCTGATGGGCCGCGCAGGCACCGGAAGTCGGGAAGGGATTTCCGGTGCCTTTTTTGCCGTTTGGTTTTAAACATAAATAAGTTTGCTTCACAGACCATTTAAATTTTCACAAACCGCCGGCCTCCAGCGGTTTTCATCCGCCCGGATCCAAAGGGGATGCGGAGGCGGGTTGCAGGAGCTTCCATTGAACCGGTTCGTAATTTGATGTATAATTTGTTAATTGCAAAGGCTGAAATGTACTCATCGGGTGAAAGGTGTTGATATAGATGAGCGATCGCTTGACGGAGGTGAGCCGGTACTTCATTCCGCCGGATCTCAAGCAGGCGAAACGGCGCGGAAAGGAAGAAGTACAGGTCCTTCAGTTCGAGGCGATTCCCGAGGACATGCGGGAGATCGGCCGGGGAAAGCATTACTTGATCAAAACCTACGGCTGTCAGATGAATGTTCATGACAGCGAAACGATTGCGGGGATCTTGCAGTCGATGGGATACAGCCCCACCGACAGGGAAGAGGACGCCGACGTGATTCTGCTCAACACCTGTGCCGTTCGCGAAAACGCCGAGGACAAGGTGTTCGGCGAACTGGGACGATTGAAGCCGCTGAAGGTGGAGCGCCCCGGACTGATTCTGGGCGTGTGCGGATGCATGTCCCAGGAAGAGGCGGTGATCCGCCGCATTTTGCAACAGCATCAGTACGTGGATTTGATTTTCGGAACCCACAACATCCACAGGCTTCCCTTTTTGCTCAAAGAGGCGCTGTTCAGCAAGGAAATGGTGGTGGAGGTCTGGTCCAAGGAGGGGGATATTGTCGAAAATCTCCCGAAAGCCCGGCAGGACGGCCTGAAGGCGTGGGTCAACATCATGTACGGGTGCGACAAGTTCTGCACCTATTGCATCGTTCCCTACACCCGCGGGAAAGAGCGGAGCCGCCGTCCGGAGGATGTGCTGGCGGAAGTCCGCGAGCTGGCCCGGAAGGGTTATCGGGAAGTGACGCTGCTGGGACAAAATGTGAATGCTTACGGGAAGGATTTCACGGACAGGACCTACACCTTCGCCCATCTGTTGGATGATGTCCGCAAAATCGGCATCCCCCGGGTGCGTTTCACCACCAGCCATCCCCGGGATTTCGATGATCATCTGATCGAAGTGCTCGCCAAGGGAGGCAACCTGGTGGAGCACATCCACCTGCCCGTCCAGTCGGGAAGCAGCGAGGTTCTGAAGCGGATGGCCCGGAAATACAACCGGGAGCAGTATCTGGAGCTGGTCCGGAAGATCCGGGAAGCGATTCCCCACGTTTCGCTGACGACGGACATCATCGTCGGGTTCCCGGGAGAGACCGAGGAACAGTTTGAGGAAACCCTCTCCCTGGTTCGGGAGGTGGAGTACGATTCCGCCTTCACCTTCATCTATTCTCCCCGGGAAGGAACGCCGGCCGCCCGGATGGAGGACAATGTTCCCTACGAGGTGAAGAAGGAGCGCCTGCTCCGCCTGAACCGGGTGCAGGACGAAATCAGCCGCCGCAAGAACGAGGCGCTCCGCGGCCAGGTGGTCGAAGTGCTGGTGGAAGGGGAGAGCAAGAAAAATCCCGAGATCCTCTCGGGACGCACCCGCACCAATAAATTGGTCAACTTCCGCGGTCCGAAGAGCCTGATCGGACAGTTTGTCCAGGTGCGGATCAGCGAGCCTCTCACCTACACCCTCAAGGGGGAGTGGGTGGAGACGGAATCCGTGGCCGGGGCGGGGATGTAAATGGAGGAAATTATTCCTGAACACCCCGTTTTGGCGCAGGCGGTCCGCCTGGGCCGGCGACTGACGGAAACCGAAGAGGTTCGCCGCTTTCGGGAAGCGGAGCGGCAGATTCAAAATAGCGGACGGGTTCAAGGGCTGATCGAGGAGATCAAGCGAAAGCAAAAAGAGTTGGTTCACGCCAAACATTACCAAAAGATCAATTACATCCGCCGGTTGGAGGAGGAGCTGGATCGCCTCCAGCGGGAGCTGGAGGATCTCCCGATCGTCCGGGAGTATCAACAATCCCAGGTGGAGATGAACGATCTTCTCCAGATGATTCAACGGGTGGTTGTCGACACGGTCTCCCAGAAAATCGACCTGGAGAAGGGCGGAAGTTTCGGCGGCGGTTGCGGCGCAGGCGGGCCCTGCCGTTGCCGATCATAATTTATTAATCAAACCCCGCAGGGATTTGGTCAAGCCCCAAAAATGTAGACACGTAAAAACACCCGGCTTATGCGGCGTGCTGACGCCTGTATTCTACAGGCGTCAGCTTGTTTAATTTCAGTTGAAGCCGCTCCTCGTTGTAAAAACGAATATACCTTTGAATTAGGATTTGAGCCTGCTCAGTATCTTGGATATGATGGTGTTGGAGAGCTTCTGTCTTTAAGTGGGAGAAGAAGCTCTCGATTGGGGCATTGTCCAAGCAATTGCCTCTTCTTGACATGCTGGATCTGAGGCCAAACTGAGCTAGCATGTGATGGTAGTCATGGGACGTGTACTGGAAACCACGGTCACTGTGAAGGATGGTTCCAGACACGTCCGCT
>NZ_FOOK01000044.1 GCF_900113175.1 Planifilum fulgidum
ATAAACGAAAAGTCGATGGTTTCATTGATTTTTCTAAGCAAGTGATCTTGGGGAACAAGGTCTTCTATGTTGACTGTTTCGGGTTGAAATTCCCTGGATGGGTTCGTCCTGAACATATAAAAACCTTCCTTCGGAATTGTTTTATTCCAAATTCAACAAAAAAGGCTGTTGACCCTTCTTTGTCAACAGCCTCAAAGGCCCATGCGGGCCTTTTTTCTTTCAATGGGCGGAAAATCCGGCCAGCCTGCGGCTGGGAGCTGATCCGCCGGCACCTGCCCGCTTCCCGCATCCAGTTTTCCTTTGCTCGGTTTCAGGGGGCCTGCCGGCGGGGTGGACCTTACCCGCGGAACAACGGGCCCCGATAGAACGGAATTATCACTCTTTTCTGCTGAATCGTTTTAAATTGTTAATTAAGAATATTTGATAAAAACTGTTGACTTTCCTATATGAAATCATATACGATTTAAGTATGAAAGGGACAATCAGCAAGCAGAAGATGGCCTATGAGCTGATCCGCGAGCGGATTCTCGACGGAACCTATCCGCCCGGCACGCGGATCGTCCTGGACGCGGTGGCCAGGGAGATCGGCACCAGCACCATTCCCGTCCGGGAGGCGATTCGTCGGCTGGAGGCGGACGGGCTGATCGAGTACCAACCCTTCGCGGGAGCCCGGGTTGCCCCGATGGATGAAACCGCTTACGTCCAGAGCCTGAGCGTGTTGGCGGTGCTGGAGGGATATGCGACGGCCCTGAGCGCATCCCGGCTGACGGAGGAGGATTTTCGGCGGCTTGAAGAGATCAACCAATCGATGAAGGAGGCTTTGACGGAATTCGATTTTGTCCGGTTCGGGAATCTGAACCGGGATTTTCACCAAACGATTTTGGAAAGGTGCGGAAATGACGTTCTGAAGGAACAGATCCGGCAGATCGGGGAGAAGCTGGACGCCGTCCGTCAGCGGGGGGTGTGGCACGTCCCTTCCCGGGCCAGGGAATCCATCGACGAGCACGAGCATCTCGTGGAGCTGTTGCGGAGAAAGGCGCCCGCCGAAGAGATCGAGAAGGCGGCGCGGCAGCACAAGTTGAACACGGTGACCGCCTTCCTGAATCGCCGGGAGCGGTCCGTCTAGGGAAGGAGGAGGCCCCAAGGATGCAAAACGTCGACCGGTTGCGCGGCTCGATCTGTCCGATGGTCACCCCCTTTAACGAAAGGGATGAGGTGGACGAGGCGAAGTTGAGGGAGCTGATCGACTGGCAGCTTGAAAACGGGACCCACGGCATTTCGGTGACCGGCACCACGGGCGAACCCACCTCTCTCACCCTCGAGGAGAGGGAGCGGGTGATGGCCGTCGCCGTGGAACACGTGGCCGGACGGGCCCCCGTCATCCTGGGAACGGGTTCCAACAACCACAAGGAAACGCTGTACTTGACCAAGAGGGCGGAGGAGCTGGGGGCCGATGCGGCGCTGGTGATCGTCCCCTACTACAACAAACCCTCCCAGGAGGGGCTGTTCCAGCATTTCCGCCGCGTGGCGGAGTCCGTGGACATCCCCATCATCGTCTACAACATCCCGGGCAGGACCGCCGTCAACATGGAACCGGAGACCCTTGCCCGCCTTCGGGAAGCGTGTCCCAACGTGGTGGGGGTAAAGGAGTCCAACAAGAATTTTGAACAGGTCAGCCACGTTCTGAAGCTGTGCGGCCGGGATTTTCTGGTCTACTCCGGGATCGAGACCCTTTGCTACCCGATCCTGGCCGTCGGGGGCGCGGGGTTTATCAGTGCCACAAGCAACGTTTTGCCGCGGGAAATGTCCGAATTGTACGAACTGGTGCGCGACGGCCGCTGGCAGGAGGCGATCGACCTGCATTACCGGCTGCTCCCCTTAAACGACGCCCTGTTCTGGGAAACCAACCCGGGGCCGCTGAAGACTGTGTTGGGGATGATGGGGAAAATCCATCCCGCCCTTCGCCTGCCCCTGGTGCCCCCGAACGAGGAGATGCAGGCCAAGTTGCGGGAGATCCTGCGGATGTACCAACTGGTGGAGTAGGAGGCGATGAAGTGAAACGCGCGCGATACCTGTACCGGGGAAGGGTTCGGCACGGACGGGTGGAGGACGGAATGCTGGTGGATGAGAGCGGGCTGCGGCTGGCCCCGGACGAGGTGGAGGCCTGGCTGCCGCCGGTGATTCCCAACAAGATGATCGGCGTCGCCCTCAACTATGCGGATCACGCGGAGGAATTGGGGCTTGCCATGCCCGAGGAGCCGGTGCTGTTCATCAAGCCCAACAGTTCGCTGATCGGCCACCGCTCCCCGGTGGAATATCCCCGGGGCATCCGCCACATGCATTACGAGGCCGAATTGGTGGCCGTCATCGGCCGACCGGGTCGCAACATCCGCAAGGAAGAGGCCCTGGATTACGTCCTGGGGTATACGATCGCCAACGATGTGACGGTGCGTGACTTCGTGGGCAACATGTACCGTCCCCCGATCCGGGCCAAGGGGCAGGACACCTTCGGTCCGATGGGCCCCTTTCTGGTGGACAAGGAGGATGTGCCCGACCCGGGGAACCTGGCGATCCGGACCTATGTCAACGGCCGGTTGCGGCAGGAAGGGCACACGTCGGACATGATCTTTTCCGTGGAGGATCTGATCGCCTTCATCAGCTCCTTCATGACGCTGGAGCCGGGGGACATGATCTGGACCGGCACCCCGAAGGGCATTTCCCCGGTGGAGCCGGGGGACGTGATGCGCGTGGAGATCGAGGGCATCGGCGCGCTGGAGAACCCGGTGGTTCTCTCCCCCCACACAAATGCCCCGACAGCCAAGCAGGAGGTGTAAGCGATGACATCGTCCCTTTCATCCGTCCGAGTGGAACCGGTGCGGCAGTACATCGGCGGGAAGCGGGTCGAATCCGCCGGCGGGGAAACCTTTGAAACGGTGAACCCCGCCGACAACCGGCCGATCACCACCGTTCCCGCCGGGGACGAACGGGATATCGACCGGGCCGTGGCCGCGGCGAAGGAAGCCTTCGAAAAGGGTCCCTGGCGGAAAATGAAGGTGGCCGAACGCGTCGCGATCCTGGAGCGGATCGCCGACGGCATCCTGGAACATGTCGAGGAGCTGGCCCGGCTGGAGACTCTGGACACCGGCCTGCCCATCAAACAAGCCCGGGGGCAAATCCGCCGGGCGGGGCAGAACTTCCGCTTCTTCGCCGACATGGCCCGCCACCGCCTGACCGGGGAGACTTACCCCGTGGACGGGACCTTTCTCAACTACACCGTCCGCCGGCCCGTCGGCGTCGCCGGGCTGATCACCCCCTGGAACACCCCGTTCATGCTTTCCACCTGGAAATTGGCCCCCTGTCTGGCGGCGGGGAACACCTGCGTGCTGAAGCCCGCCGAGTGGTCCCCCCTGAGCATCGACCGGTTCACCCGCATCGTGGAGGAGGCCGGGTTGCCCCCGGGCGTGTTCAATGTGGTCCACGGGTACGGGGAGACGGCGGGGGCGGCCCTGGTGCGCCATCCCGACGTCCGGCTGATCTCCTTTACCGGGGAGACGCGCACCGGGATGGAAATCATGCGAAACGGCGCCGACACCCTGAAGCGGTTCTCCATGGAACTGGGCGGAAAATCCCCGGTGATCGTCTTTGAGGATGCGGATCTGGACCGCGCCCTGGACGCGGCCGTCTTCGGCGTGTACTCCCTCAACGGCGAACGGTGCACGGCGGGATCCCGGCTGTTCCTCCAGGAGTCCATCTATGAGCCCTTTGTGGAGAAGCTGAAGGAGAGGGTGCGGCGCATCCGGGTCGGCGATCCCTTCGACGAGCGGACCGAACTGGGTCCCCTGATCCACCGGGAGCACCTGAACCGGGTGAGGGGGTACTTGGAGACCGCCCGCGAAGAGGGAGCGGAGATCGCGGTGGGCGGCGGCACGCCGGCGGGACTTGAGGCGGGCAATTATCTGGAAGCCACGTTGATCCTCGGCGTCCGCAATGAGATGCGGGTGGCCCAGGAGGAGATTTTCGGACCCGTCCTCACGGTGATCCCCTTCCGGGAGGAAGAGGAGGTGATCGAAAAGGCCAACGATGTGATCTACGGCCTTGCCGCCTACGTGTGGACGGAGAACCTGGAGCGGGCGCACAACGTGGCGCAGTCGATCGAGTCGGGGATGGTCTGGATCAATTCTCAGAACGTTCGTGATCTTCGAACCCCCTTCGGCGGGAGCAAATACAGCGGGATCGGAAGGGAGGGGGGCACCCACAGTTTTGAGTTCTTCACCGAAGTGCAGACGATCCATGTGGCCTTGGGCAAGCATGCGATACCCCGTTTCGGAGCCGAGTGAGAAACTGGCGGGAGGTGTTGCGTATGCCTGCGCGTACCGGTCAGCAGTACGTGGAGGAACTGGACCGGAGAAAGATCGAGGTGTGGATCCACGGGGAGAAGGTGGAGGGAAAAATTTCGGAGCATCCGGCCTTCCGGAACATCGTGCGCAGCCTGGCGGAATTGTATGACCTGCAGCATCAACCGGATCTCCGGGATGAGATGACCTATGTCTCTCCGCTGACGGGCGAAAGGGTGGGCATGTCCTTCCTGATTCCGAAAACCCGGGAAGATCTGGAGAAGCGGCGCAAAATGATGAAGCGGTGGGCGGACCACTCCGGCGGGATGATGGGGCGGTCCCCCGATTACCTGAACAGCGCCCTGATGGCCTGCGCCGCCGCGGCGGACTTTTTCGCCGAGGACGATCCCCGCTACGGGGAGAACATCCGGAACTATTATCACTACGTCCGGGAAAACGACCTCAGCCTCACCCACACCCTGATTCATCCCCAGGCGAATCGGTCCGTCAGCGCTTCCAAGCAGAAGGACCCCTTTCTGGCGGCCCGGATCGTGGAGAAGAACAGCAAGGGCGTGGTGATCCGGGGGGCGCGGATGCTGGCCACCCTGGGCGGGGTGACCGACGAGATCATGGTGTTTCCCTCCACCCTGCTGAAGGCCGGCAAGGAGGACGATCCCTACGCTTTCGCCTTCGCCATCCCCTGCGACACGCCCGGGCTCAAGTTCCTGTGCCGGGAAAGTTTCGACTATGGAAAGACGCCCTTCGATCATCCCCTGGGCGCCCAGTTTGAAGAGATCGATTCCGTGGTGATCTTCGACGACGTGCTCGTCCCCTGGGACCGGATTTTCATGCTGGGCAACGCGGAGATCGGCAACCGGCTGTACCGGGAAACCAACGCCGTCGTGCACATGGCCCACCAGGTCGTGATCAAAAACGTGGCCAAGACGGAGTTCATCCTCGGCGTGCTGGCCAAGATGGTGGACATGGTGCAGATCGACCGCTTTCAGCACGTGCAGGAGAAGTTGGCGGAAGTGATCATCGTGCTGGAGGCGATGAGGGCGTTTCTCCGGGCGAGCGAAGTGGATGCGGAGATCGACCGGTGGGGGATGATGACCCCGGATTTCGGTCCCCTGAACGCGGCCCGCAACTACTATCCCCGGATTTATCCGCGGATTGCGGAAATCGTTCAGCAGTTGGGGGCGAGCGGGTTGATGGCCATTCCCACGGAGGCCGATTTCAAGGGGGATCTGCGTCCAGAGATCGACCGGTACCTGCAGGCCGCCAAGGCCGAGGCGGAGGAGCGCGTGAAGCTGTTCCGCCTGGCGTGGGACATCGGCGTCAGCGCCTTCGGGGGGCGTCAGGTTTTGTATGAGCGGTTCTTCTTCGGCGATCCGGTGCGCATGGCCGGTGCCCTCTACCAGTCCTACGACAAGCGGCCCTACATGGAGAAGGTGGATCGGTTCCTTGAACGGGCCGGCATGCGGGCCCAGGATCGGACGGAAGTGGGATGACGGCCGGTTCTGTCCGGGAGAGATTATGACAAGGAGGGAATCGCCGTGTCGGAAGCGGTCAATGTGATCCGTGTGGCCCACGTGGAGCTGAGGGTGAAGGATCTGGAGCGGTCCCGGGAATTTTACGTGGACAAGCTGGGGCTGATCGAGACCGCCCGGGAGGATGGCCGCCTCTATTTGCGGGGGCTGGAGGAGTGCGTCCACCACAGCCTGGTGCTGGTCGCCTCGGAGCGGCCCGAGGTGGGGCACATCGCCTACCGGGTGGAAAAGCCGGAGCACCTGGATATCCTGGCATTCCGTTTCCGAAAGCAGGGGCTGAGCCCCGTCTGGGTCGATGCCGGAGAGGAGCGGGGCCAGGGCCGTGCGCTGCGCGTTCAGGATCCCCTGGGATTGCCTCTGGAATTCTTCTGCGAAATGGAAGCGGTGCCAAGAATGCTCCAGCGCTATGACCAGTACCGCGGCGCCCGCATCATGCGGATCGATCACGTCAACTGCATGGTTTCGAACGTGCAGAGGGGCTACGACTGGTACACCGGCGAGCTGGGCTTCTCCTGCTCCGAATACACGGAGACGGATGAGGGAGAGCTTTGGGCCAGCTGGCTCTTCAGGAAACCCAATGTCCACGACCTCGCCCTGATGAACGGGCGCGGGCCGCGGTTGCATCACGTGGGATTCTGGGTGCCGGAGCCCCTGAGCATCCTTCACGCCTGCGACGTGCTCGCGGCCACGGGGGACGCGGCGAAGATCGAACGGGGGCCCGGCCGGCACGGTTTGTCCAACGCCTTCTTCCTTTACCTGCGGGATCCCGATGGCCACCGCGTCGAGCTGTATACGGGGGATTATCTGACGGCGGACCCGGACTGGAAGCCGATCCGCTGGCACATCAACGATCCGCGCCGGCAAACCTTCTGGGGACAGGCGGCTCCCGACAGCTGGTTCCAGGAGGCGACTCCGGTTGTGTCGGTGAAGGACGGAAGGACGATGCCCCTTGAGGATCCGGTGCTGTCGCAACACAAACCCCAGTTCCTCATCTGACTTGAAACAATGGAAGTCGGGACGCGATTTTCCGCTTCGTCTCCCGGAGGCTGGGGGCGAACGGCGGAAAATCGCCCTTCCCGGCGCTTGATCATTCTCTTGATGCTTTCTTTTCCGATATTTTTTTCAAACTATTTTGTAATCTTTTCCGAAGGAGGGATGGATATGCTCGGGATGGATGACGGGATGGTCGCCCTCGCCTGGCTGGGGACCGTGCTGTCCGCCGCCTTTTGCGTCCTGTACGGGCTGATGCGATGGAAGCAAGGGGGGAATTCCGAATGAACCTGCCTCTGTTGATCGTGATGATCATCGTTTATATGGCGATCATGTCCTGGCTGGCCTATCTGGGGAACAAGCAGACGAAAACCGCCGAAGACTACCTGGTGGCCGGCCGGAGGATTCACCCGCTGGTGATGGCCCTTTCCTACGGGGCGACGTTTATCAGCACGTCGGCCATCATCGGATTCGGCGGGGCGTCCGCCCTGTACGGATTCGGCATGCTGTGGCTGGCCTTTTTGAATATCTTGGTGGGGATCTTCGTCGCCTTTGCCGTCTTCGGCGTGCGCCTCCGGAAGATGTCCAGCGCTTTGGGGGCCACCACCTTTCCCACCCTGTTGGGGGAGCGGTACCAGTCCAAATTCATCACCGTCTTTTCCGGGCTGATGATCTTCCTGTTCATGCCCGCCTATACCAGCATCGTGCTGATCGGCGGCGGGCGGTTCCTGCAGGAAACCCTGAAGGTGGACTTCAACATCGGGCTGATGCTGCTGGCGATCATCGTCGGACTGTACGTCATCACCGGCGGATTGAAGGCGGTCATGTACACGGATGCCTTTTGCGCCCTGGTGATGATGGCGGGGATGGTGTTCCTGCTGTTCAACAGTTACTCCGCGGTGGGCGGAGTGATGGACGGGCACGAGGGCTTGTCGGCGATGCGGGACCTGGTGCCGCAGGCTCTGGCGGAGCAGGGGCACCGGGGGTGGACGGCCATGCCCGAGTTCGGTTCTCCCCTCTGGTGGACCCTGGTCAGCACTCTGATCATGGGCGTCGGCATCGGGGTTCTGGCCCAGCCCCAGCTGGCGATGCGGGCGATGACCGTGACCGACGATCGCGCCCTGTACCGGGCCGTGCTGATCGGCGGCGTATTCATGTTTTTCATGACCGGAACCGCCTTTATGGCCGGCCCCCTCAGCAACCTCTACTTTTATGAAACCCAGGGGAAAATCTCCGTCGATGTGGCGGGAGGAAACATCGACCTGATCATGCCGATCTTCATCAACCAGATCATGCCCGAATGGTTCTTGTATCTGTTCACCCTCACCCTGCTGTCGGCGGCGATCTCCACCATCAGCTCCCTGATTCACGTGCAGGGGGCGGCCTTCGGGGAAGACATCCTGAAAACCCTGGGCGTCAAATCCGCCAAAGGTTCCCTCAATCTGTCCAAAATCGGCGTGCTGGTCGGCGTCGTCGCCGCCGTAATCCTCGCCTACATCCTTCCGGGCAGCGTCATCGCCCAGGCGACGGCCTTCTGGTTCGGCATCTGCGCATCCGGTTTCCTGCCGGCCCTGATCGGCGCCCTCTACTGGCGGAATGCCACCCGGGCGGGAGCCGCCGCCAGCATCGTGACCGGCTTTGCCGTCAGCATCTTCGGCTTTCTGTTCCTCCACCAGAAGGAGGCGGCGGCGATCGGTCTCTGCGAAGCGCTCTTCGGAAAAGAAACCCTTCTTCCGTATCCGTGGACCCATGTGGATCCCCTCTTTTACGCCTTTCCGCTCGCCGCCGTCGTCTTCGTGGCGGTGAGCTGGATGACCCGGTCCTCCATCGCGCCGGTCCGCGAGCAGATTCAGCGCAGTTTTGCAGACGCGGGGAAGATGTAAGAGGTGCTCCTGCCGCCGGCACGTGCGGCGGCGGGCCGGCGGGCTTCAAGGGCCGATCCGCTTCAGGGCGCCTGCCGGTGCCGTTGCTCGTTGCGGCGAACCGGGCGGCGCACCCCTTCAGCGTACAAACAAAAGCGCCCCTGCTGCGAGGATGTCGCATGCGGGGGCGCGTTCTTTTTTTGCGGATTTATTCGGGCAAGGTGACGCAGGCTTCGTCGTCGTAGTAAAGGTCCCGGCCGAGCTTGACCGGTCCGGTGAAGAGGGGATTCGGTTTCTCCGCCAGCTCCAGTCGGAAGACGGTGCTCATGTAGAAGGGAACATCGGGCTCCTTGACCGGCACCGGCGCCATGCGGGCCACCGGATAGCCCAGGGCGACGATGTTTTCCAGCTGATAGTCCTGGAAGGCGCCCAGCATGTCCGTGATGGCGAAACCCATGTCGAGGATGCCCTGCTGGATCTTCCGCCATTTCCGCCAGGAGGCTTCCAGGTAGGAAAGGCCGAAATAGCCCGAGGACCCCGGCCCGCGCAGTCCCTCCGTACAGCGGCTCAAAAAGAGCAGGAGACCTTTGACCGTTTCGACCGGATCCGTGAAGAAGACGTCGAATTGCCCCCGGAAATGGGTGGGCAGTCCCTCCTGCACGTTGTAGGATTCGACCTGCAGGTGATCCCAGCCCCGATCCTTGGCCACGTCGCGGATGAATTGGATGATGCGCTCATCCACATCCAGGACGCCGATCCGTCGCGGCAGTCCCGAAAGCGCCGCCGCCACGGAAGTGAGATCGTCGTCTCCGAGAAGCAGCAGATCGCGTCCCGCCAGATCCCCCCGTTCGGCCATGAGGGCGAGCCGCAGCACGGTGGTCTCCGGAGTCACGTATCCCTGGTCGAAGTCGGGTGTGGCTTTGGGGCGCATGGCCACGATTTCCTGGAAGTCCCGAAGGACGCGATCAAAGGGAGGACGGAGGACGATGCCGCGACCCGAGCAGGATTCGCACCGCTGTTCATCCACCCGGTCCAGTCCCAGCGCTTCCACCTGCCGCCGTCCCGCTTCGGTGAGGACGAACCGGTCTTCCTCGCAGGCGACCAGCTCATGCTTCATCAGCTCCTGCAATGCTTCCAGAATCTGATGGGTTTGGGCTTTTCCCGCGCGCATCAGCTCCCAGAAGGATTTCGGACCGAAGCGGAGCGTGCGGAGCAGAAGGTCATGGATCCGACGGGTATCCATCGCCAAATCTGTTGTTGCCATCAACACCGCTCCTTTCCCTTTTCAGGAACGTCGAACTGCCAAAAAAATATTATAGAGCGCATTGTTTTGCTTGTCCACCGATCCGGGGCCGGGACCAAGAAACGCGCAGTCCTCCCGGCGGAAAAACCGGGCCGCCGGGATGCCGGAGACGTTCGCGATGGCGGCGAGGACGGCCACATGGACGCTTTTATCCTGCAGAGTTGCCTTGTTCCAGGTTTTGTGCAAACAGTTCCACCACGAAGCAGGCGGAAGGATCTTGGCCGACGTTGGCAAATAGGAGGGCATCCTTTCCGTGGAAAAGGTGGCGCCGGACAAAAAGAGCATCCGGTTGAGGAGCAGGAAGCCGATGGCGGCGGCCGACCGGTTGTCCCGGGCCAGGGACGTGACGAACATGCCGGAGGGAAAGAGGGCCAGGATGGACGGGAGCAGCGCGGCCGCCACGCTTTCGGGATACTTGGGCGCTTCCTCGTAAAACGCCCAGCCGAAGACCGTGAGGATGAGGGCGCTCACAAGGAAGACGAAGGCTCCGCAGAGCATGTGGGCTCCCAACATCATCTGCGGGCGGAGAGCGCGGCCTGATACCGGCGGAGAATTCCCTGTACGCGGTGCATGACCGGTGCGGTTCCGATGGTGAACAGCGCCGTCGTCAGCAGATTGACTCCGATCCAGGAGGGGACGTACACGTTGCTGTAGGTCATTCCTCCCGGCATTTTCAGGCCGGCGGAGAGGGAACCGAGCAGGCAGATCATCAGGGTCGGAAAGAGAAGGTCCGAAATGCGTTTTGTTTATCCCGGAAAAACAATTTCAATTCCATCCGGGTCAGCCGGTGAGACCTTACAAAAAATGGTTTTTCCTGACCGATATTATATGTAACGGCCTGTGGGAATGCAATCGGGATTCCCTTTACACTCCCGCAGCGTCAACCTTTATAATCGACGCGAGGGAGGTGGAGGGATGGAACAGCGTATGCACATCCGCCGGCTGGCGGAGAAGTTGCGGACCTCTCCGCGGGCGATTCGCTTCTACGAGGAGAAGGGACTGATCGCTCCGGAAAAGGATCCCCGCAACCGCTACCGCCTCTTTTCGGAAAGGGACGCCTGGCGGCTGCAGACGATTCTCGCGATGAGGGAGGTGGGGATGCCGGTTCGGACGGTCAAGAGGGTGCTGGAGGCGATGGACAAGGGGGAAAACAGCGGGGTGCGCCGATACCTGGAACTGCAGCGGTCGGCCATGTTTTTCGAGTGGATCCGCCTTCGG
This sequence comes from Planifilum fulgidum, assembly GCF_900113175.1. Taxonomy (NCBI): domain Bacteria; kingdom Bacillati; phylum Bacillota; class Bacilli; order Caryophanales; family Thermoactinomycetaceae; genus Planifilum; species Planifilum fulgidum. The sequence continues at coordinate 11,258 of NZ_FOOK01000044.1, forward strand.
GAGATGATTGTGACCCTGGACGGCATGATCGATTCCCTGGAGAACCGGGCGCCCGACTGGGAGGACATGTACCGGCTGACGGAGCGGTCGAAGCGTCAGCGGGACCGGCGCCTGAAGTGGCGGGACCGGTGGGATTTCGACGGTCAGGCCGCCTCCTATGATCAGCGGGTGTCCCGGTGCGCGGAGGATTTCGACGTTCACCGGGATTATGACACGGCGCTGGATGAAACCCTTCGGATGATCAATCCCCGGCCCGGGGAGAGGGGATTGGATCTCGGCACCGGGACGGGCAATCTGGCCGGCCGGTTCCTGGCGGCGGGGGCGGAGATGGCCGGTGTTGACCAATCCTGGGAGATGTTGCGCCGCTGCAGGGAAAAGCATCCGCAGATGGTCACCCGGCTGGGCAATCTTCTGGCGATCCCCTTTTTCGATCAGTCCTTCGATTTCGTCGTCACCAGCTATGCGCTGCATCATCTCGAAGAGGACCAGAAGCCGCTGGCGCTGGAGGAGATGCACCGGGTGCTGAAGCCGGGGGGGCGCATCTGCATCGCCGATCTGATGTTCACCACGGAAGAGGCGCGGCGTGCCTGCCTGCGGGACCTGAGCCGCGCCGGGAAAGAATACGCGATCGCGATGATCGAGGATGAATACTACGCCGACCGCTCCCGCCTCCTCGCCTGGTTTAAGGCCCGCGGGTACCGGACCGAGGCCCGGCAGATCAACGAGATCCTCCATCTCGTCCACGCGGTGCATCCGGGATAAAACCTTTGACTTTTCCGCTGCGTCAACCGGTATGCTCCTCCTGAACTAGGATGGAGGAGGAGATGCCGGATGCGTCTGTTGATCCGCGGAGCGCTCATTTTGACGATGAAGGAAAACGACGAACCCTTTTCCGGGGACATTCTGATCGAAAGGGACCGGATCGCCGCCGTCGTCCCCCGCTGGGAAGGGAGGGCGGATGAGGTGATCGACGCCTCGGGCATGGTGGCGATGCCCGGTCTGATCAACGCCCACAACCACACGCCGATGACCCTGATGCGCGCCTTCTGCGACGACCTTCGCCTGATGGAATGGCTGGAGAAAAAGATGCTGCCGGTGGAAGCGCGGATGGACGAAGAAGACATTTACTGGGGTGCGATGCTGGCGATGGCGGAGATGATCCGCTCGGGGACCACCGCCTATGCCGACATGTACATCCACATGGATCACGTGGCCCGGGCCGCCATCGACAGCGGCATGCGCGCCTCCCTGGCCCGCGGGCTGGTCTTTCTGGAGGATGACGGCGGAAAACGGCGGGAGGAAGCGCTGTCCCTCATCGAAAAGTGGACGGGAGCGGGGAACGGGCGCATCACCACGATGCTCGGCCCGCACGCCCCCTTCACCTGTCCGCCCGGGCCCCTCGCCGAAGTGATCGATCTGGCCCGGGAGCGCGGCGTGCCCATCCACATTCACCTGGCGGAAACCAAGGAGGAAGTGGTCCGCATCCGGGAACGGTACGGACAAACCCCCACCGAGTACCTGTACCACCTCGGGCTGTTCGAGCACAACCACGTCCTGCTGGCCCACGCCGTTCACCTGACGCGCCGGGACATCGGGCTCTTGAGGGGCATGCGCGGTGGGATCGCCCACAACCCGGTGAGCAATCTCAAACTGGGCTGCGGCATCGCGCCGGTTTGCGACATGTTGGCGCAGGGCCTCACCGTGGGACTGGGCACCGACGGGGCGGGAAGCGCCGCCACCCTAGACATGTTCGTCGAAATGAAGGCGGCCGCCTGGCTGCAAAAGGCGGATCAGTCGGATCCGGCCGTGTTGCCCGCCCGGCAGGTGCTGAGGATGGCCACGGTGGAAGGGGCCAAACTGCTGGGCATTGCCGACCGGGTGGGCACGCTGGAGGCGGGCAAGCAAGCGGATCTGATCCTGATCGATTTCCAAAAACCGCACCTTCAGCCCCTTCACGATCCCTACGCCTTGGTCGCCTACAGTGCCTCCGGCGCCGACGTGGACACGGTGATCATCGACGGTCGGGTGGTGATGCGCCGCCGCGAGTTGATGACGATCGACGAGGAGGAACTGTTTCGGCAGGTGAAAAAGAGGGTTCCGAGGTTGGTTGATGGAATATAGGAAACGCAAATTGTGCCCACTGTGCTTCAAACCAACGAAACCGATCCGGAAAGGGAATAGCGGGTCCATGCAGACAAACAGAGCTGAACAAGTCAACCTTTTCCCCATCGATCGGGTGAGACAAACCGATATTCCGGATGTGGTGCGCCTCTCCGCCCGCATCGGATGGGATTACTCGGAGGAAGAAATGGAAGTGGTTTTAAGATCCGGACACTTTTTTGCCCACCGGGGCCCCGGGGGAAAAGTGGTTTCCACTGCCGCCATCTTCCCCTACTCCACCTTGGCTTCCCTGGGTGTGGTCATGGTGGATCCGGATTACCGGAGAAGGGGTCTGGCCACCCGGTTGGTGGACGCTTGCATCAGCGCGGTGCCGGACCGTCCGATCCTGCTCGTGGCGACGGAGGAAGGAAAGCCCCTGTACGAAAAACTGGGATTCAAAACGGTCGGCACCCTGGACAAGCTGGTGGCCAAGCGGTATACAGGCGGTCTGCAGAGAATGACGCATCAACAAACCGTCCATCCCGCCTCGGAAAAGGACATCGAAGAGATCATCGACCTGGACGAAAAGGCTTTCGGCGCCCGGCGGGAGCGCCTCCTGAGGCTGCGCATCAAGCAGGCCGCCTTCGGGGCCGTGCTCCGAAACCGGACGGGCAAAGCCGTCGGATTTGCCTTGGGCGTGCCCGGTCCGGAACTTATGGTCATCGGCCCCGTGGTCGCGCCGGACGAAGAGGCGGCCGCGCTCCTGATCGACCGGATCGCCGGATGGGCTCCGGGACCGATGCGCATCGACATTCCCTCCCAACACCGGCGCCTGGCGGACTTCCTGACCCGATGCGGCTTTGAAACCGTCCGGAAACCCCCGGTGATGATGCGAAACGGAAGTGCCCTCCCGCCGCGCGAGCATCTGTTTGCGGTCGCGTCACAAGCCTTCGGGTGACCCCTCCGGCGCCTTGATGAGAGAGCCGGATTCCTCTTCTGAATCCCAGGGATTGACTCCGCATCGGGAACGAGGGGCCCGCTCATGTCGATAATTCGCAGGGGCCGCAACCTTTGGAACCGTCTCCGTCTTGGAATTAGAGCGGAAGTGTTCGTGCAAAGGATCGTTTTATGGCGAAGGACCCTGCACCGCCCCGTTGGGAGTCTCGGGATCCAGAGTGTGTGTTGGCGGTGCAAGGGCTGCGGAATCCCTTGAAAAGGCGCCGCTACCCCACATTGGATCGGATGATTGTACAGGAAAACTGTTCGTGTTTATGGAGTTCGTTTGCAATATGCAGAAAAGGCCGGGATCGTCCCGGCCTTATATGTTGAATGTTTCAATCTCTCCCGGGTAACATAAACCTTTCCTAAGTCAAAGGGGCGGAGATATTCGATCGTTTCGATTCCTCATCAGTAAGCCACAAAAACAGGCGACATACGCCCACACGTACCGGAAGGACGTGTTTCAGTTCCTCATGGGTAATCTGCAAACAGAAGTATCACCGCGAAGAATATATATCTTTCGCCGTTTCAATCCCTCATAGGAACCCCTGAAAAAGCCCGGCAGATCAAGGTCTATTCAGACGATAACCTTCGAAAACAATTTCGTCCATGGAAAAAATGGGTGTTTTTCTTCTTTAACCCTTCTTTTCGGGATATTGGAAAAATGAAGGAGTCGCCGGCTTCCGGGGTTGTGCACGGGGAGCCGGCGACTCCTCGACTGTCAGGAAGGTCACTTCTGTTTGAATTCGATCTTCATGGCCTGGGCCATGCGCTTGGGCAGATCGGTGTTGTCCATCCATCCCTGGAAGAGGTCGGAACCTTTTCCGTAGGAGTAGACGGGAAGGTTGACGCCCGTGTGGGCGGTGCTTGTCCATCCGATGTACGCCCGCCTGCTGATGACGCGGTTGATGGCCAGTTTGCGGTTTTCGGCGTTTCGGATTTGCTCCACTTCTTCATCCGTCAAGTCGATCTTGGCATATTTCTTGAGCACTTCCCGGATGTTGCTGCCCTTCTCGTCGATTTGTGCGGCCATGAATTGGCCGGTGGCCGTCACATTGCGCAGGATTTCCGCGCGGTTTTTGTATTCGTTGTAGCCGCCGACGGACATGCCCCCCGTGTCGTGGTCGCCGGTCACGACCACCAGGGTGCGCCCATCCCGCTTGGCGAAGTCCACCGCCACCCGGAAGGCCTCTTCGAAGGCCTCCGTTTCCTTCATGGCCCAGGCGGCGTCATTGTCGTGTCCGCCCCAGTCGATCTGGCTGCCCTCCACCATCAGGAAAAAGCCCTTTTTGTTCGTCTTCAGCGTGTTGATCGCCGTCCGGGTCATTTCGGCCAGGCTGGGTTCTTTGGATTTGTCCCGATCCAGTTCGGGAGCCATGCCCTCATCGGCAAAGAGCCCCAGCAATTTTTTCCCCTTGGCCTTCAGCAGCTGGTCGCGGTTTTCCAGCACCTGATAACCCTGGGCGCGGGCTTCTTCGATCAAATTGCGCTCCGGCTGTTTGCCCCCCTCCGATTCGGGGAGAAAGAACTGCTTCCCGCCGCCGAGCAGTACGTCAGGCTTGCCCAGCATTTGGGGGGCGATGGCCACTTCATCATCGCGGTCGGGCACCTTGGCCGCAAAGGAGGCCGGTGTGGCGTGGGTGACGGAGGAGGTGGACACCAACCCGGTCGATTTGCCGCTTTCTTTGGCCGCCTCGAGGATGGTCTTCAATTTCTTCCCGTCCGGAGCCATCCCCACCATGTCGTTGTTGGTTTTCACCCCGGTGGCCATGGCGGTGGCCGCCGCGGCGGAGTCGGTCACGGCGTTGTCGGCGGAGGCGGTGCGGATCATGCCGGAAAGGGTTTGATCAAACAGGGTCGGCCGATCCCCCTTGTACAGCCGGTAGTTGGTGGCATAGGCGGCCGAGAATCCGTCCCCGATCATGAAAATGACGTTTTGCACCTTCCCGTGCCCTTCCGGCCGGGCTCCCGCCGAATCCGCCAGCAATCCGGCGTTCCAGGCGGTCAGGACCAGGGCGAAGATCAAGACCCCCAACCACAGCTTTCTTCTCACGGCTTCTCCCTCCCGAAGAGATTGGTCGTTGCCAGGAGCGGTTTAAAATGTTTCAGCCTGATCGGGATCTTTTAACCCTTTCGCTCCACCTCCTTCGTAAAAAGAGAAGCGTTTGATCGCCTCTTTCGTCTAAATATTAGCAACGGTTCTTTAATTCCATGTTATCATTGTTTAAATTTTGCATCAATGTTTTCGCAATTGATCAATTATTTCCCCTTGTTGAAAAAACGGAGGAGATGGTTGGTCAAGGCGTCCAGCCCGTCGGAACTCCTTTTTCGTTTGGGAAGGACCAGGTAAACGGGAATCCCGGGCAGAGGGGGATCCGGGCGAAAGGGGAGCACCTTCAGTTTTCCGGCGGCGGCCATTTCTTCCGCGACACTTTGAAGGAGGAATCCGACGCCTTCGCCTGTCCGGATCCATCGCAGGAGCAGGGACATGTGATCCACTTCGACGAGGGGCAGGAAGTGACGGCCGAAGGCGGCTTTGAACCACTGTTCGAATTCGGTGCCCCAGCCGAGATGGATGAAGGGAAGCGACCGAAGATCTTCCGGGGTCAGCGCTTCCTTGTCCAGGGGAAAATCGGCGGGCCCCGCCAGGCAGAGGGATTCTTCGCGGAGGCGGATCACTTCCAGCCCCGGGTGGTACGGAGGAATGTAAAGGATACCCGCATCCGCCAGCCCGTCGAGCAGTTTTTCCGTGATTTCGTCGGAATGGCCGGTGATGAGCCGGAGGGCGATCTCCGGGTGCTTCCTCCGAAACTTTTTCACCGCGGGAAACAGGATGTAATCCCACAGGGAATGGGGGCTGCCGACAAAAAGTTGTTCCTCGGCCATCCCCTCCATTTGCAGCGCCTTTTCGCTCTCCCGCTTCAGTTCGAGGATGCGCCGGGCGTAGGGCAGGAAATGTTTGCCCGCGGGGGTGAGCTCGATGTGCCGGCTGGTCCGTCGGAACAGCGGCTTTCCCAGGGCTTTTTCCAGCATCTGAATGCGGGTGGTGACGGTGGACTGGACGAGATGGAGGGACTCTGCGGCGCGGGTGAAACTCTTGGTCTTGGCCACCTGCAGGAAAGCTTCCAACTGGCTGATTTCCATTTGGCTCCTCCTTTATCTATCGAGGTATTTGATAGAAACCATCTATATTATTCGTTTAACAAATAGAAAGTCCTGCCGTAAGCTGAAGGGGACAGGACAGTACACGACAGGAGGGATCCTCATGGATTGGAAAGCCTGGCAGCGGAGATGGGACCGGCAGCAGGAGCGGTATCTTCCCTACAGGGAGCAGAGCTTTGAAGCGATGGTTCAATGCGTGGCCGAGGCGGCGCGGGGGAGGGGAAGGGTCTTGGACCTCGCCTGCGGCTGCGGTTCGGTGACCGAGCGCCTTTTGAAAGGGATTCCGGAAATTCAGGTGGTGGGGGTGGACATCGATCCCGTCCTGCTGAAGATCGCCCGGGCGCCTTTGCGGGGGAGGAACGGGTGAGGTGGATGGAGCGGGACCTGCGCGATCCCGATTGGGCGGCGGACCTGGAACCGGAATCCTTTGACGCCGTCGTGACCGCCACGGCGCTCCATTGGCTGGAGGAATCCGTCCTCCTCCGGGTTTACCGGGATGTGGCGCGCCTCCTCCGGCCGGGGGGATGTTTGTCAATGCGGATCACATGCCCCTGGAAAACCCGATGTTCTCCCAAGCGGGAAGGCGCCTGTACGGCGGCTGGTTTGAGGCATCCGCGGACCGGGAGGATTGGGAAGGGTGGTGGGAGTCGATCGCGAAGGAAAAGGAAATGGAGGAGGCCCTGGCCGAGCGGGAGAGGCGCTTCGGTCGGCGGAGAACCCATGAGTTTATGCCGCCCGCTTCCTGGCACATTCAGCGTCTCTCCGGCGCCGGATTCTCCTCCGCGGAGATCGTCTGGAGGTCCTTCGATGAAGCGGTTCTGGCCGCGTGGAAATAACGGGGAAATCCATATGCGATATTCGCTTTTTGGGAAGCGGTCCCGTCCGCTCCACATCCGGTTCAAGCTGACGTGGCGGCGCATGGCGGTGAACTCCCCCCATGGTGACGGAAAGGCCTGCAATCCGGAGGAAGGATCATCCGGAAGAAGGTCATACACCTATTGGAAGTCCTGCGAAATGAAACATCCAGTCCTGTTCCGACAAGTTGATGTGTTTCGGCCGTCCCGTTCAAGGGAAATCCAACAAGTCTGTCCAGGGAACGGATGCAGTTCGCCGCCAATTGGACCAGCTCGTCTGGAACCAGTTTTTTCAGCTGACGGACCCCAGGCGGACCATCGGCTGAACATTTTTGCGCCCCGGCATGGGCTGCTGTTGCCGGCCATCCGGCCATCGGTCAACGAAAACTCTGTATTGAGCGGCCAAAGAAGGAAGGAAGAGGTCACTTCCCGAATTGTTGAAAAATACGGGCTTGAGGGAGGTGCAAACGACATGAAGCTGTTGACGTTTCAGACGGAAAAGGGATTGAAGACGGGGGTCAAGACGGAGCGGGGCGTCCTGGAGATCCCGGATTCCGTGGAGGCCATCGTGGAAAGAGGAGAGGCGGCGCTCAGGGAGCTGGCCGACCGCGTGGACCGGGCGCTTCGGGACGGAGCGGAGTTTCTGCCCGAGGAAGAATTGACCCTGGGCCCCTGCGTGCCGCATCCGGAAAAGATCCTCTGCATCGGTCTCAATTACCGAAAGCACGCGGAAGAATCCAACATGCCGATTCCCGAATACCCGATTCTCTTCAACAAATTTCGAAACGCCCTGGTGGGGAGCGGAGAGCCCGTTCCGATTCCCCGCGAAGCCCGGCAGGTGGACTATGAGGCGGAATTGGCGATCGTCATCGGCCGGACGGCCCGGAACGTGAGGAAGGAAGAAGCCATGGACTGCATTTTTGGTTACTGTGCGGCCAACGACCTGTCCGCCCGGGACCTGCAGTTTCGAACCCACCAATGGCTGCTGGGAAAAAGTTGCGACGGGTTTTGTCCGCTCGGGCCCTATCTGGTGACCAGGGATGAGGTGGAAGATCCCCACGCCCTCGGCATCCGCTCCTTTGTGAACGGAAAGCTCCGGCAGAATTCCTCCACGGCCGACATGATATTCCGCTGCGATGAACTGGTCAGTTACATTTCCCGGTATATGACTCTCCGGCCCGGGGATGTGATTTTGACGGGCACCCCGGAGGGCGTGATCATGGGATACCCGGAGGATCGGCGGGTCTGGCTGCGGGACGGCGACGAAGTGGCCGTCGAAATCGACGGGTTGGGACGGCTGACCAACCGGCTGGTCCAAGGAGATTAGGAATCCCGATGTTCGTAAGTTCGGATGGGGGAAGTGCCGCCGATTAAAGGCGGCACTTCCCTGAGGCTGTTGACAAAGAAGGGTCAACAGCCTTTTTTGTTGAATTCGGAATAAAACAATTCCGAAGGAAGGTTTTTATATGTTCAGGACGAACCCATCCAGGGAATTTCAACCCGAAACAGTCAACATAGAAGACCTTGTTCCCCAAGATCACTTGCTTAGAAAAATCAATGAAACCATCGACTTTTCGTTTATCGCGGAAAAATGCCGCCCCTTGTATTGTCAAGATAATGGGCGTCCTTGCATCGATCCGGTCATGCTGTTCAAAATGCTTTTGATCGGTTATTTGTACGGAATTCGTTCGGAAAGACGCCTCATTGAGGAAATCCGGGTCAACATCGCCTACCGTTGGTTTGTTG
>NZ_FOOK01000045.1 GCF_900113175.1 Planifilum fulgidum
GGCGATGTTGACCCGGATTTCCTCAATGAGGCGTCTTTCCGAACGAATTCCGTACAAATAACCGATCAAAAGCATTTTGAACAGCATGACCGGATCGATGCAAGGACGCCCATTATCTTGACAATACAAGGGGCGGCATTTTTCCGCGATAAACGAAAAGTCGATGGTTTCATTGATTTTTCTAAGCAAGTGATCTTGGGGAACAAGGTCTTCTATGTTGACTGTTTCGGGTTGAAATTCCCTGGATGGGTTCGTCCTGAACATATAAAAACCTTCCTTCGGAATTGTTTTATTCCGAATTCAACAAAAAAGGCTGTTGACCCTTCTTTGTCAACAGCCTCGAGCGGCCAAGCCGCTCCGAATTTTGCATAAGGAGGATGGGCACAGGTCAGTTGATATGCGTCTGCTCCGCCTCCTCCTTTCTTCCGTATTCCCTCTTCGCCCCTCCCTTTCGCCGCTCTTCTTCTTCCCGGTTGACCAGAAGCACCGTGCGGCAGTCGGGGCAAATCACTTCCTCCACGGAATCATCATCCAGCACCTTCTCGTCAACCCAGACATCCTCCCGGCACTTAGGACACTCCACCTTCAAATAACCGGCATTTTCCTCTTCTAGATCTTCCTCATCATAGACGGTCAACTCCAAGTCATTCAGATCCTCGTCAATCGCCTCCACGTACTCCTCCAGCTCCTCCTGCCTGCGGCTCAACTGTTCCGTCTCTTCCATCCACTCGTCGAGAAGCTCGATGAGGCGGTGAAACGCCCGGGGGCTCACCCGGTGATCCCGCTCCTCTCCTTCGGTCATCCCCTTCAGGTAGGCCAACTCCCGCCTCAGGCGTTCGAAGGAAGTTGCCATGGCTGGATCCCTCCTTATTCAGCTTCACCGTTATTGTCACCGCAGGATCCTTCGCGAATACCCCTGATACGAAAAGCCGTTTTGGTTACCCTAAAAAGAAGCACCACCGATGGAGCGAGGTGACGTCCTTGTTTCAATCCCAAGAGAGAAAGGAGCAGCGCCGCGGCTTTTGGGTGGTCCTCCTCACCTTGAGCATCATTCCCCTGCTCATGGTCCTCGGCAATTCCATGCTGATTCCCGTCCTGCCCGAGATCCGGTCGGAGCTGAACATTTCCCAACTGCAGGTCAGCCTCTTGATCACCCTGTTTTCCATCCCCGCCGGAGTGGTCATCCCGATCTCCGGCGTCCTCTCGGATCGGTTCGGGAGAAAAAAGGTGATCATTCCCAGCCTGCTGCTGTACGGCGCAGGCGGGATGCTGGCGGGTTTTGCCTCCACTGCGGGTTCATACATGACCATGCTGGCCGGGCGAATCCTCCAGGGAATCGGAGCCGCCGGCACCGCCCCCATCGCCATGGCCCTGGTCAGCGACCTGTACCGCGGGGAAAAGCGGAGCAAGGCCCTGGGAATCCTCGAAGCCTCCAACGGCATGGGGAAAGTGCTCAGCCCCATCTTCGGCGCTTTGCTCGCCCTCATCGCCTGGTACGCGGTATATTTCGCCTTCCCGATCCTCATTCTCCCCGCCGCCTTCGCCCTGTGGATCTTCGTGAAGGAACCGGAGCGGACCGGCCAGATTCCCCCGATCGCCCAATACGGAAGGCACCTCAAAAAAACATGGAAAAGACAGGGGAAATGGCTGCTCGCCGCCTTTTTGGCCGGGGCGGTCACGCTCTTCATCCTGTTCGGCGTCCTTTTCCACCTGTCGGACATCCTGGAAGCCAAATACCGGATCGACGGCATCCTGAAAGGGCTGATCCTGGCGGTTCCCCTGCTGGCCATGAGTTCCACCTCCTATTGGACAGGCGGGCACATCCGCCAAAAAACGCGCCGGATGCGACTGTTTATCGGCGGCGGATTGTTTGCCATCGCCCTGGCGCTGGCGGTGATCCCCTTTTTCACCAACACCTATGTGCTCCTGGGACTTCTCGTGCTGATCGGCATCGGCAGCGGACTGGTCCTTCCCAGCCTCAACACCCTGATCACCTCCGCCGTCGGCTCCGAGGAACGGGGGATTGTCACCTCCCTGTACGGCAGTGTTCGCTTTTTGGGAGTGGCGATCGGCCCCCCGGTCTTCGGAGCGTTGGAAAGCCATCGCTTCCTGCTGTTCCTGACAGCCAGCGGCCTGGCCGCCCTGTCGGGCGTCCTCGCCCTGAAAACCATCCGGCAAACGGGCCTTCTCCGGGGAAAGGGCGGACAAACCCGCGTCCTCCTTCGCAAAAAGGGGTTGCAACCCACCTGACTTTCTGGGCACTCGCCGGGCGCTTCCGCATAACATGAAAAGAGATCTGGTTTGGGCAGGAAATAAGGAAGCGAGGGAAAGCCGATGAAACGGAACAAGGAAATCTTTTGGGATCCGAAGCTGACGGATCCCACCTTGAGCCGGCCGGCCAAGCCGCGCAGCGAGGGATTGACCATGGTGCTGGACAAGGGATTGGGGATGTCCGCCTTTCTCGATCTGCTGGAGACAGCCTCCGATCACATCGATTGGATCAAACTGGGATTCGGCACCGCCGGTCTCACCCCCGTCCCCCTCCTGACCCGGAAGATCGAACTGGCGCGCGCCTTCGGCGTGCGCCTCTACCCGGGAGGCACCTTTTTCGAGGTGGCCAAAAGCCAAAACAAATGGCTTGCCTATATGGACACCCTCCGGGAGATGGGGTTTGAATGGATCGAAATTTCCGACGGGACCATCTCTCTGTCCCCGGCGGAACGGAGCCGGATCATCCGGGCGGCCAAGGCGAAGGGATTTCAGGTGATCACGGAGATCGGCAAAAAGAAAGCGGGCTCCGTCATCCCGGTCGATCTCCTCGTCGAAACCTACATCCGGGACCTGGAGGACGGAGCTTCCTACGTCATCGTGGAAGGTCGGGAATCGGGGGAAAACGTCGGAATCTACGACTCCAAAGGAAACCTGGATGAAGATTTCGTTCTCCGCATCCGGGAACGGATCGATACAGGCCGCCTGATCTGGGAAGCCCCCAAAAAAAGCCAGCAGGCGCACCTCCTGCGACTTCTGGGACCCGGCGTCAATCTGGGTAACGTTCCTTCACAGGAAGCGCTCGCCGTGGAATCTCTCCGCCGCGGGCTGCGTGCGGACACCTTCCACTTCGGCATGCAAAAACAGGAGGTCGGGCTGTTGGAAAGCTAATAATTTGTCCCCTTCAAACATAAGGTGGTAGCAAACACCTCGGACAGGGGATGCCCATGAATCCGGATCTGTTCCTCGTCATCCTCATCATCATCGGATTGATCGGACGCTCTCCCATCATTTCCACCGCCGCCAGCCTGTTGCTCATCCTGAAATTGACCCATCTGGAACGATTTTTTCCCACCGTGGAAAGGCGCGGGTTGGAATTGGGACTTTTGTTTCTCACCATCGCCGTCCTGGTCCCCTTTGCCGCAGGGCGGATTTCCGTCAAGGAGATCACTTCCATGTTCACCTCCCTCCCCGGAATCCTGGCCATCATCGGGGGTATGCTGGCAACCTACATGAACGGGAAGGGATTGGATCTTCTCAAGATGGATCCCCAGCTGATCATCGGGCTGGTGATCGGATCCATCATCGGGATCGTCATGTTGAGGGGAATTCCCGTCGGCCCCTTGATGGCCGCGGGAATCACCGCCTTTCTGCTCAAGGTGCTCACCTGGATTTGGTCCAGATAAAAAGCGGTCCCGGGGAAGGGCCGGAGCTATCCCTTTAGGAACGCACAAGAGGGAGTGCGCCCGAGGCACACTCCCTCTTGTGATGAAACCTGATCGCAGGATCGCCTCACGCCCGGGAGACGTACTCTCCGCTCCGGGTGTCGATGATCAGCCGGTCCCCCTCCTGCACGAACAGAGGAACCTGGACGACCAATCCCGTCTCCAGTTTGGCCGGTTTGCTGCCGCCCGTCGCCGTATCCCCCTTGATTCCGGGTTCGGTCTCCACCACTTCCAACTCCACGGTGTTGGGCAGCTGGATCCCGATCGTCTCCCCCTTGTATATGACCAGGTTGACGTTCATGTTTTCCTTGAGAAATTTGACTTCCCGCTCCAGCCGCTCCCTCGGCAGGCTGACCTGCTCGTAGGTTTCGTTGTCCATGAAGGTGTATTCGCCGCCGCTTTCGTACAGATATTGCATCTGCCGCGTCTCCACGTGGGCGCGGGGGACCTTCTCTCCCGCCCGGAAGGTCCGCTCCTGGATGTTTCCGTTGCGGAGATTGCGCAGTTTCGAACGGACAAAGGCCGCCCCTTTTCCGGGCTTCACGTGTTGAAACTCCATCACCTGCCAGACTTCCCCGTCCAGCTCAATCGTCAATCCCACGCGAAAATCGTTGGTTGAGATCATGATTCATCCTCCTTGCTCTCTGTCCCTATTGGATCACGATGAGATGTTTCGGGCTTTGTGTGAGCACTTCTCTTCCGTCCTCCGTGACGATCACGTCGTCCTCGATGCGGACGCCCCCGAATTCGGGAAGGTAGATCCCCGGTTCCACCGTCACTACCATCCCCGGCTCCAGGATTTCCTCACCCCTCGGGGAAAGCCTCGGCGCCTCGTGGACTTCCATGCCCAGGCCGTGGCCGGTTCCGTGACCAAAGTATTTCTCGTATCCAGACGCCTTGATCCGGTCCCTGGCCACCCGGTCCGCTTCTTTTCCGGTCATGCCGGGCCGGATCGCATCGACGGCGGCCTGCTGGGCCTCCCTGACCGTTTCGTAGATCCTCCGCTGTGCGTCATTCGGCTCTCCCAGCACCACCGTCCGGGTAATGTCGGAACAGTATCCGCGATATGAGGCCCCGAAATCGAGAGTCACCAGATCCCCCTTTTCCAACACCCGGTCGCTGGCCACACCGTGGGGAAGAGCCGATCGGGGACCGGAGGCCACAATGATGTCAAAGGAGGCGCCATCCGCCCCCATCTCCCGCATCATGAACTCGAGGCGCAGGGCGATCTCCCGTTCCGTCCGGCCGGGACGAAGCTCCTCCAGAATGCGCTCAAAGGCCCGGTCGGCGATCGCCGCCGCTTTCCTGATCGCATCCCGTTCCCCTTCGTCCTTCACCGCCCGGAGGGACTCCACCACGCGGCTCGTGGGCACCGCGATGATGTCCCCCAAGGACTTCTTTAGTTTTTCCACTTCCCCGTAGGTTAAATGATCCTGCTCGAAGGCCAGGGACTTCAAACCCCGCTTCCGGCACAGATCGGCGACGGCCTGAAAAATGTCGCCGTCATGGCGATACACTTCAAAATGGGGCGACTGCTGTTTCACCTGGGTCACATAACGAAAATCGGTGACCAGGACCGCGTCCCTGTCCGTGACCAGCGCCATCCCCGCCGTTCCGGTAAAACCCGTGATATAGCGCCGGTTGACGGGATGGCTGATCAGCAGGGCCTCATGGCCCTTTTCCGACATCTTCGCCCGCAGACGGACCAGCCGTTCCTTCAATGGAATCCCCCCTCTGCAAAGCGCCCAACCTCACCGCCGCCGCGTACAGGGCGAGCTCGTATCCGAGCGGGCCAAAGCCCACAATCTGCCCGTCGCTGATCGGAGCGGTCACCGAATGGGACCGGAAGGATTCCCGGGCATGCACATTGGACAGGTGGACTTCGACGAAGGGCACATTCACGGAGGCGAGGGCGTCCCGGATCGCATAGCTGTAATGGGTGAAAGCTCCCGGATTGATGATTATGTAATCGAAGGCGCCCTCGGCGGCGTGGATCCGGTCGATCAATTCCCCTTCATGGTTGGATTGAAAGCACTCCACTTCCAACCCCCAGGATCTCGCCCGGACCCGGAGCCGCTCATTCAACTCGTCCAGGGAAACCCGTCCGTATATGTCCGGTTCCCGCCGCCCCAATCGATTCAGGTTGGGGCCGTTCAAGATGAGAATGCGAGCCACACGCCCCCCTCCTCTCGTTTCTGCCAGCCATTTTATCACAAAATCTCCTCCGAGAGGATCGCTTTTGTTCGTCCGCTCCGCCTTTCGTCCGATTTGTGTTAAAATGAGGGAGAGATTTGCATTTCCATACTGCCCGGGAAACATTCCCGGGTCACAATCCTTTGCCCAGTGGTGGTTGCGATATGAACAAGCCCGTGGCCTACGGCGGCCAAGCCGTGATCGAAGGCGTCATGTTCGGCGGACGCTACGTTCAGGTGACGGCCATCCGGCGAAAGGACGGCCGGATTGAAACCTATGAAACCATCAGCCGGCCTTCCCCTTTCCTCCGGACCCTGCGCAGGATTCCCTTCGTCCGGGGAATGGTCGCCCTGATCGAAGCCGGCATCTCGGGGGCCAAGCACCTACATTTCGCCTCCGAGCGGTACGAACTGGATGAGGCTCCGGACCGCTCCGACGGCGAAAAGGGCGGATCCGCCTCCCAGCTGGAAATGATTCTGGGCGTCGCCGTCGCCGGCGTATTGTCCCTTTTGTTCGGCAAAGCGCTGTTCACCGCCCTGCCCGCCTTTTTGGCCAGCGTCCTGTTTGACCGTTTCGTCAGCAATCTGATCGTCCAAAACCTGATCGAAGGCGGGATCAAGACCCTGTTGCTTCTGGGGTATCTGTTCCTCATTTCCCAGGCACCGGCCATCAAGCGCCTGTTTCAGTATCACGGGGCCGAACACAAGGTGATTAACGCCTATGAGGCAGGGGTAGAATTAACTGTAGACAATGTTCAGCAGCGATCCACCCTCCACTACCGATGCGGAAGCAGTTTCATCGTGCTCACGATTCTGATCGGGGTGGTCGTCTACTCTTTCTTCAGCTATGAAAACGTGTGGGATCGGATCGTCACCCGACTGCTGCTCTTGCCTGTCGTCGTCGGATTGTCCTATGAAATGCTGCGTTTCACCAACGCGGTGCGGGACATTCCCATCCTCAGCTACCTCGGCTATCCGGGACTGTGGCTTCAAAAATTGACCACCCGCGAACCTCGGGACGATCAGGTGGAAGTGGCCATCGCCGCCTTTGAACGCATGCGCAGCCTGGATCGCCTGTATGCCGAAAAATCCGCCGTCTCCTCCAAGGTTTCGTTCGGGACGACCCGGCTCGACCTGCAATGAACCCCTGGGGAAATGAGGTTGGTCGAATGTACGGTCGAAAGTGGAAAATCTGGCGCTACACCGTTTACGCGCTGATCGGGGTCGGGGTGCTGCACGTTTTCGGCCAAAAACCCGGGGCCATTCTCTTCCCCCTGCTGTTGGTGGGGATCATCTACTTTCTCTACAAACATCCCCCCCGATGGTTGATGCGCTTTACCCATCCGACGCGCCCCTATCCTTCGGGAAAACCCCTTCCCCGCAGCGGCAAGCGAAGTGCCAAAGAAAGACCCCGCCTCCGGGTGATCGAAGGAAAAAAAGCGAAAAATCCCCGGGGGAAAACAACCAACACCAGCACCCGTTAAAGGCAAAGCAAGTGAATTGAACCCGCCGCCCTAAAGGCGGCGGTCTTTTTTTCGGAACCGATTCGAGGAAAATCGCCCCTTATCACATCCCGCGGCGGACAAGACTTGCCGCCAAGGACAGCGGCGTTCACCCCCCTTGAGGCCGACCGGCGGAGAAATCCGGATCAGTCGCGTCCCCGCCGAACGACATCCGCCCGTCCAGAGCGCGATATCCGCAGGCGTCCGGGCATCCGCGGCAATCGCTTCCCGGATCCCATGGCGCAGGCGAACCGGTCCTCCGGATATCCCTCGCCGTTTTCATCATGATCAAAGCCCTGCTGATCCGAGGATCAACAGGGCTTTACGCCCGCAGAACGGAATCCGGGGCAGGCTGCGGGGGCCCTCAAAATCCGATCACCGCAAGGGACCGGGGGCCGAATCTTCACCGAAGGGTTTGCCCGTGCTCTCTTCGATCACTTTGACCGTCTTCCGAACTTCTCCCAGCAAATAGGGAACGACGAGGACCTGAGGATAAAACCGCCCTGGCTGGGGCGCCGACTCCTTGACGACGATCTCCCACCCCTGCTTGCCGGACCGGACTTGGGAAAGGGTGAGGCGGTAACCCGGATTGGGACGAATCCCCGCAGTGATGAGCAAATACCGCCGATCGGCATGGGCAAAAAAATGAATCCCCCGCTTCTCCTTGGTGGAGGCAACCCATTGGACCACGGATGCGGGAAGTTTTTTTTCCTCATCCCGGGAGATCAATTGGAATGGAACCGGTTCCCTTTGCTTATCCCCCATGCTCAGCCACATCCCCTTCCACCTCGGGCGCCGGGCGCATCGTGTAACGGACCGGCGAAGAGCCGAGGCGCATGGCCAAATAATCCGAAAATTTCCATTTGTCGAAGAAGGCTTCTGCGGCCTTCCTTCCCGCCTCGTACAGCGCTTGCCGCTTCTCGCGGGAGATGTGAAAATCCGTCATCCCGACGCCCGAGACCGGAACCTGAATGGTCCGGAGCCGGTCCTGCTCCTTGATATGCCGGTTGTCATGGGCTTCCATCATTGTCAGAAACATTGCGCGGAACAGGGAAATCGGACCGTGTATCTCGCGGGGTTGCCCCTCCGTCTCCGAAATGAGGCGAAAACCGAAGGTGGGCCAGCGGGGCCGGTCCCTGTCAAACAACCAGACCGGAAAATTGCTCAACAAGCCGCCATCGACAATGTAGCTCACCCGTTTTGACGGCCGGTACCAAATCTTGACCGGATCAAAAAAATACGGGATGCTGCAACTCATTCGCACGGCGCGGGCCACCGTCAGCCGTTCGGCGGGATATCCGTATTCCTCCAGATCCTTCGGCAGCACCAGGAGCGCCCCCCGGCTGATATCCGACGCAATGATGCGGAGCTTCCGATCTTTCAGATCGGCGAAGGTCCGGACCCCCTTTTTTTCGAGCAACTTTCCGATCCACTGTTCCAGCGGACGGCCGGAATAAAGCCCCTTCTTCACCAGCAGGCGGGAAGCGGGGCCCAGGTACGGAATGCGGTGAACCCAGGTCTTGGACAGAAATTGCCCAAAATCCTCCCTGATCATCAGCTCGGCCAGTTCTTCTGCCCGATAGCCCGCGGCCAGCAGCGACGCGATGATCGCCCCCGCCGACGCTCCGGCCAGCTGCTTCCAGCCGAACCCCTTTTCCTCCGCCACCTGCAGCGCCCCGACCAACGCGACCGCCTTTACTCCGCCGCCTTCAAACACGGCATCCGCCCACACGGGCAACCCCTCCCTGAATCTTGCGAATCATCCCCCACTTAAAAACTTATGCATCGGGGGGAACGATTCCCTCAAGGGTTGACGTCCTCCTCCATTTCTCCCGCTTCCTTCAGGGCCCGCAACTCGGCGATCCGCTCCGGATTTTGCTTCAGATACTGGACCAGGTATTCAATGCACGTGATCGAATCCCAGCTGAGATGGTGCTCAATCCCCTCCACGTCGTCGTAGATCAATTCCTCGCTGACACCGATAATCCGCAAAAACTCCTCCAACAGTTGATGGCGGTCCACCAACCGCTTGCCCATTTTCTGGCCCTTGGGGGTCAGCACCAAACCCCGATATTTCTCATAAACCAGATATTTCCCTCGATCCAGCTTTTGGACCATCTTGGTTACGGAAGAAGGGTGGACCTCCAACGCTTCGGCGATATCCGATATCCTGGCATATCCCTTTTGATTGATCAGTTTGTAAATATTCTCCAAATAATCTTCCATGCTGGGCGTTGGCATGAAACTGACCCCCTGTCACTTGCGAACAATAATATCGGCTCTGCTGAGTTTTTATTTTATCATAAAATAACCAAAGCTCACATCCCGTTTTAACCAAAAAACCCGCCGGTCATTCCTCCGCTTGCAAAGTGCGGAGGAATCGCTTACAATTATATGTCCATCAGACATATTCCGAAAGGGATCCGAAAGGGGGGATTGGGTTTTTCAACCTGATCCCCCCTTCCTCGTGTCACTTTGCACTGATAAAGGAGGAAAGCGCTCCCATGAATCGGCAACCCGCCCTCGTATTGAGCGGCGAAGCCTTGACCCTGGAGGACTTCGCCGATGCGGTCTTCCACCGCCGCCCGGTGGTTCTCGATCCGAAGGCGATCGAGCGGATGGAATCGTCCCGGCGGATGGTGGAACGGCTGGTTCTTGAAAAACAGATCGTCTACGGCATCACCACCGGTTTCGGGAAATTCAGCGACACGGTCATCAAGTGCGATCAATCGGCCAAACTGCAGCTCAATCTGATCCGCAGTCACGCCTGCGGAGTGGGGGAACCCCTGCCCGAAGAGGCCGTCCGGGGCATGATGCTGCTGCGGGCCAACGCCTTGGCCAAGGGATTTTCCGGGATCCGTCCCGCCGTCGTGCAACGACTAGTCGATCTGTTGAACCGGGGGATTCACCCGTGCATTCCCTCCCAGGGTTCCCTGGGAGCCAGCGGAGATCTCGCTCCCCTCGCCCACATGGCCCTTCCCCTTCTCGGCAAGGGGGAAGTGTGGTACCGGGGAGAGCGGATGCCGTCCGACCAGGCCCTCCGTCTGGCCGGACTGTCCCCTGTTCAACTGGAGGCCAAGGAGGGGCTGGCCCTGATCAACGGAACCCAGATGATGACCAGTTTGGCCGCTTTGGCATTGGTCGCTTCCAAGCGGCTTTTGCTCTCCGCCGACATTATCGGAGCGATGACCCTGGAAGCCCTCGGCGGCATCCCCCAGGCCTTTCATCCCCTCCTGCAAAAAGTGCGGGGGCACCGGGGACAGATCGTCACCGCGGACAACTTGCGCTCGTTGATTCGCGAAAGCCAATTGGTCAGCCGGCCCGGACAAAAACGCGTACAGGACGCCTACAGTCTGCGGTGCATGCCCCAGGTTCACGGCGCTTCCAAGGATGCTTTCCGGTATGTGGAGAGCGTGATCACACGGGAGATGAACGCGGCCACGGACAATCCCCTCCTCTTTCCCGAGGAGGATCTGGTGATTTCGGGAGGAAATTTCCACGGTCAGCCCGTTGCCCTCGCCGCCGATTTTCTGGCCATCGCCCTGGCGGAGCTGGCCAACATTTCCGAACGCAGGACAGAACGGCTGGTCAACCCGAACTTGAGCGGTCTCCCTCCCTTTCTCACCCGCAGGGGCGGCCTGCATTCGGGTTACATGATCCTGCAGTACGTGGCAGCCTCCCTGGTGTCGGAAAACAAAACCCTCTGTCACCCGGCTTCCGTCGATTCCATTCCTTCCTCCGCCAACCAGGAGGATCATGTGAGCATGGGGGCCATCGGCGCCAGAAAACTGCAATCGGTCGTGCACAACGTGACCCGGGTGTTGGCCATCGAATACCTGTGCGCCGCCCAGGCGTTGGAATTCGCCGGAAAAACGCCGGGATTGGGAACCCGAATCGCCCATCGCCTGCTCCGCGACCGCGTTCCCCCCTTGACGGAGGACCGGGAAGGAACCCCCGACATCGAAGAAGCCGCACGGCTGATCGAAGAAGGGGTCCTGGTGGAGAAAGTGCGGCAGGCCGTCCCCTTGACCCTTTGACGGGTCAGCGGGCGGATGCCGCCTCCAAATGGAGGGGAACGGGACGAAAGTTCAGATAATCGCAGGAAACCAGCTGAAGGTAGATTCCCTCAAACTCGCCTTCCACCGACTCCTTGTGGGCTTCCCCGTGCAAATGGCCGTAAACGCAGGTTTGCACATCAAACTCCTTCATCACCTCCAGAAAACCGGAAGCGGTGATTTTGCGCGTGACCGGGGGAAAGTGAAGCATCGCCACCCGGGGCAGGTCGGGACAATTCCGCGCCGCCGCCTCCAGCGCCAGTCGAAGGCGGCCCACCTGCCGCTCGTAGATTTTCCGGTCCCGTTCCTCATCCCAGTACCTGTCCCCGGGAAGGATCCAACCCCTTGTGCCGGCGACGGCCACTCCCTCGACGACGGTGTAGTCCGCGTCGATCCATTCCATGCCCTCCGGCAGGGCCTGCCGCACCTTTTTTTTGCTCTGGGCGTAATAGCAATGATTGCCGGGGGACATCACCTTTCGTCCCGGAAGCTGGGAGATCCACTCGAAATCGTGGCGCGCCTCCTCCAACTTCATGCCCCAGCTGATATCCCCGGGAATCAATACGGTGTCCTCTTCCCCCACCGTCTCCAGCCAGGCATCGCGGATTTTCTCGTAATGGCGCTCCCATCCGAAAACGTCCATCGGCTTGTACACGTCTTTCTCATGATCCACATCGAACAATCCCGTCGGTTTGTTGAAGGAAAGATGAAGATCGCTGATCGCAAATATCGCCACTTGCCATACCCCGTCCTTCCACCGGATTCGTAAAGGGCGGCCGTCAAAACGAGACAACTCAACATCTCCTTACCCGAAACGGCCGGCCATCATGCGCGCCGGAATCGGCTGAAACGGGCAACAACTGCCCTGTCTCCGCTGCCTTCCCCATCATAAAATATCCTGAAGCAACGGTTCAACAACAGCGGGAAGGGAAGAACCTTCCGCCACAAAGCGCTGCAAACCATCCCACCGGACGCAGAGGGGCGCTTTGCTTATCCGAAGCGCCCCTTTTTCTCACATCCCCGTCATCGAACGCATGCTTCCGGGGACCTGTTCCTGACGCCTTCGGGGGAAAGGGGAGAACGCGATTGAGACCCTTTCATTACGTGGCCTTCGGCGATTCGATCACGGCGGGTTACAATGCTCCTCACCGGCGCGGCTATGTGGAACTGCTGGGCTTTCGTCTCGGTTCCCGCATTCCGCGCGTATGGGTTGCCAACTGCGGAAAAAAAGGGGCAACCAGCGGTGATCTCCTGTTTTACATGACCTTCTCTCCCTTTTTTCGGTCCGCTCTCCGGCGGGCGGATCTGATGACGCTCTGCATCGGGGGAAACGACCTTCTCCACGCCTATCTGAAAATGAACCTCCTCCGCCGACCGGACGCGATCCCCCGCTCCCTGCACCTATACAGCCTCAATCTGAACAATCTGATCGGCATGATTCGCCGCGCAAACCCCGGTCCCCTGCTTGTTCTCAACCTGTACAATCCCTTCCCCCTGTCTCCCCTGGCCGTCCGATGGGTGCGCGAAATGAACGCCATCATCGACGGGGTGGCCGCCCGGTGGAACGTTCCCGTCGTCGACATCTGCGATCGTTTCTTGGGAAAGGAACCCTTCCTGATTTACGGCTACCGGACGGGCACCCTTTCCGATTACCGGCTGTTCGGGGGAAACCCGATCCATCCCAACGGAGAGGGGCACCGGATCATCGCCGAAGCGGTGTGGGAAAAAATCGATCCTTAAAAAGAGAGCCCCGTGCCGGAAATCGGCACGGGCACGGACGTTTTCTTCAGGAACAACCGGTGGTCGCCCCGCAATCGAGGCAGACATAGCAGGAACCGTTGCGCTTGGTCATGCCTCCGCATTCGATGCACAGGGGGGCGCCGCTGCTGGCCCGAATCGCATCCAGATTGTCCTGGGGAGTCACGCCGCCCCGCTCCTCTCCCGCGAGGCTTCCGGTCACCTCTCTGTATCCCTGATCCAATTCCTGACTCGCCCGGGCATCCGCCGCCTCCTGCTCTTTCCGGCGGACCCGCTCCTTCTTGAAGCGGTTGGCGTACATTCTCAGTTCTTCCTTCTTCGGCGGAACCTGCACAAAGTCGGTCCGGCCCAGATACTCCATCCCGAGCATCCGGAAAACGTAATCGATGACCGACGTTGCCATCTTGATGTTGGGGTGATCCACCGGTCCCGCCGGTTCAAACCGGGTGAAAGTCATCGAATCGACATACTTCTCCAGCGGCACACCGTGCTGCAGGCCGAGGGACACCGCCACGGCAAAGGCGTCCAACAGCCCCCGCATCGTGCTGCCCGCCTTGTGCATGTCGATGAAAATCTCTCCGAGGGAACCATCTTCGTATTCCCCTGTGCGGACGAAAATCTTCTGGCCGGCAATCCGCGCTTCCTGCGTGAATCCATCCCGCTTGCGGGGAAGTCGGCGACGGACGCTGGGCACGTGTCCCGTCGCGTAAATTTCCGTCAGCTTCGTCGCGGCGGCGGGGACGCCGGAGGAAAGCGCCTCCGCTTCTTCATCCTCTCTGTTCTCACTCCGGGCATTCAGCGGTTGCGAGCTCTTCGAACCGTCCCGATAAAGCGCCACGGCTTTCAGCCCCAGACGCCATCCCTGCTCGTAGGCGTCCAGAATGTCGTCCACGGTGGCGTCGGCGGGCATGTTGATCGTCTTGGAGATCGCGCCGCTCAGGAAGGATTGGGCCGCGGCCATCATCCGCAGGTGACCCATGTAGTGAATGAACCGTTTCCCGTGTTTGCCGCAGGGATTGGCCGTGTCAAAGACGGGATAATGTTCCTCCTTCAGGTGCGGCGCCCCTTCGATGGTCATCATCCCGCAGATCACGTCATTGGCTTCATCGATCTCCCGCTGGCTGAATCCCAGCTCCTTCAGCAGGTTGAACCCCGGAGCACGGTACTCTTCGGGCTTGAATCCCAGCCGCTTCAGGCACTCTTCCCCCAAGATCCACACGTTGAAGGCGTAGGGAAGCTCAAACACCGTGGGCAGGGCCTTCTCCACCTTTTCCAGATCCTCGTCGGTGAACCCCTTTTCCTTGAGCGTCTCCCGGTTGATGTGGGGCGCTCCCTCCAGGGAGAGGGTTCCCATCACGTACCGGAGAATGTCCTCGATCTGCTCGGGGCTGTAACCGAGATTCTTGAGGGCGGGACGGATCGACCGGTTGGCGATCTTGAAATATCCTCCGCCCGCCAGTTTTTTAAATTTGACCAGGGCAAAATCGGGCTCGATGCCGGTGGTGTCGCAATCCATCAGCAGGCCGATCGTTCCCGTGGGCGCGATGAGGGTGGTCTGCGCGTTGCGATAGCCGTATTTTTCACCCATTTCCAGGGCTTCATCCCAGCTCTCCCGCGCGGCCTTGAGCAGATCCGGGGGACATTTCGTCGGATGAATTCCCATCGGCTTGATGGTCAATCCTTCATACTCCTCCTCCGGTGCGTTGTAGGCCGCACGGCGGTGATTGCGGATCACCCTGAGCATGTGCTCCCGGTTGACGGGGAACGCCTTGAAGGGCCCCAGCTCTTTGGCCATTTCCGCCGAGGTGACGTAGGCGGTGCCGGTCATCAGCGCGGTGATGGCCCCGGTGATGGCCAAGGCCTCCTCGGAATCGTAGGGAATTCCCGACACCATCAAAAGGGTCCCGATATTGGCATAGCCCAGTCCCAGCGTGCGGTACTCGTACGACCGCCTGGCAATCTCCTTGGAGGGGTATTGGGCCATCAGGACGGAGATCTCCAGCACGATCGTCCACAGGCGAACCGCGTGTTTGAAGGACGGAATGTCGAAGGTCCGGGTCTCGGCGTCGTAAAACTTCATCAGGTTGAGAGAGGCCAGGTTGCAGGCGGTGTTGTCCAAAAACATGTATTCGCTGCAAGGATTGGAGGCGTTGATCCGGTTGTGGCGGGCACCCACCTGTCCGTCCATCCCGCCGGGGCAGGTGTGCCATTCATTGATCGTCCCGTCGTACTGGACGCCCGGATCGGCGCACTCCCAGGCGGCCTGTCCGATCTGATTCCACAATTCCTTGGCGCGGACCACCTTCTTGACCTTTCCGGTGGTCCTATATTTCAAGGCCCAGCCGCCGTCCTCCTGCAGCGCGTGGAAAAATTCGTGGGGAATGCGCACCGAGTTGTTGGAATTCTGCCCCGAGACGGTATCGTACGCCTCGCCGTTGAAGGAGGGATCGTATCCGGCGCGGATGAGGGCCCGAACCTTCTTCTCCTCCTCCGATTTCCAGTTGATGAACTCCTCCACATCCGGGTGATCCAGGTCGAGGCAGACCATTTTCGCCGCCCGTCGGGTGGTGCCCCCCGACTTGATGGCCCCGGCCGCCCGGTCTCCGATCTTCAGGAAGGAGAGCAGCCCCGACGAAGTCCCTCCGCCGGACAAGGGCTCCCCTTTCCCGCGGATGTTGGAAAAGTTCGTCCCCGTGCCGCTTCCGTATTTGAAGAGGCGGGCCTCCCGCAGCCACAGATCCATGATGCCGCCCTCGTTGACCAGATCATCCTCGACGGACTGGATGAAACAGGCATGGGGCTGCGGCCGGCTGTAGGCGTCTTCCCCCTGCTTCAACTCCTCCGTTTCCGGGTCCACGTAATAATGCCCCTGCGGTTTGCCGGAGATGCCGTAGGCGTAATGGAGCCCGGTGTTGAACCACTGGGGGGAGTTGGGGGCGGCCATCTGGTTCAGCATCATGTAGACCAGCTCATCGTAGAAGGCCTGGGCGTCTTCCTCGGAATCAAAGTAACCGTACCGCTGGCCCCAGTCCTTCCAACAGCCGGCAAGGCGGTGAACCACCTGCTTGACGCTCCGTTCCGGACCGGTCACCGGACGTCCCTCTTCGTCGAGGATGGGATTGCCCTCCTCGTCCAGTTGAGGAACGCCCGCCTTGCGAAAATACTTGGATATCAGGATGTCCGACGCAACCTGAGACCAGTGCTTCGGAACTTCCGCTCCCTTCATTTCGAAGACGACGGATCCATCCGGGTTGGTGATGCGGCAATCCCGCCGCTCATACTCCACGGACTGATAGGGATCTTCCCCTTTGCGGGTAAATCGGCGTGGGATCTTCAAAGGAATTCCCCCTTGATCTCAATATGTAGGCACAATGCAATTATATCACTACAACATATTGTGTAAAATCCGGAATTTGCGGTTTCGGGACAAGGCGTCGCATTATCTGCCTCTTTCTGATTCTTCCACGGAATATCAAACCGATTCACCGGTTGATTTTCTGCGGGGATCAATTCCATCCCATGCCCTTGAGTCTTCCGGATTTTCTTTGATGTTGCGATAAAACTGAACTTGAGGCAAACTACTTATTAAGACGGAAAATGGCGAAGAGTGCCATCGGTTCGGCAGGACCGACCCGTCCGCCTGGACCGGCAGACCCGCGGCTTGATGGCGCGGTGAATGAATATCCGCCGACGAGGGGGAATCAACCGTGATCTTGTGGAACGACCGATTGATCCCGCGAAGCGAAGCATCCGTGGACATCGAAGACCGGGGTTACCAATTCGGCGACGGCATCTATGAGGTGATCCGCGTCTACGGCGGGAAACCCTTTTACCTCGCCGAACATCTCGAACGCCTGGAAAAGAGCGCCCGGGCAATCCGTCTGCCCCTTCCCTGGGACAGCGGGCTTTTGGCGGAGAAGCTCAACCAACTGGTGGAAGCCAACCGCCTTGTGGAGGGAACCATCTACCTTCAGGTCACCCGCGGCCCGGCTCCCCGCAACCACGCGTTTCCCGAAAAGGCGGAGCCCGTGCTCGTCGCCTACACAACGGAGGTGCCCCGGCCGGAGGCCATGCTGAAGGAAGGGATCCGGACCTGCACCCACAAAGACATTCGCTGGCTGCGCTGCGACATCAAAAGCCTCAATCTGCTGGGGGCGGTTCTGGCCAAACAGGAAGCCGTCGAAAAGGGCTGCAAGGAGGCCATCCTGGTCCGGGACGGCACCGTCACCGAAGGCAGCTCCTCCAACGTCTTCATCGTCAGGGAAGGCACCCTGTACACCCATCCCGCCGACAACCTGATCCTTCACGGAATCACCCGGGCCATCGTCCTGAAATGCGCCGGCGAAGCGGGGATCCCCGTGAAGGAGGAGGCCTTTTCCGTCGACGCCTTGCATGACGCCGATGAAGTCTTCATCACGGGGACGATGGTGGAAGTTTGTCCCGTCACTCACGTGGACGACAGGAAAATCGGATCCGGCGTCCCCGGCCCCGTCACCCGGCGTCTGCAACAGGCCTTTGACGAACAAATCGCCCGTCAATGCGGAGCAAGGGATGGTATAATGGGTGAAAGGCGCTGATCAATCCAGTTCATCGGGCCAATAACACAGTCACGGATGGAGGGGGCCGGCCATGGGTGGCGTCAAACACATCTTCGACGTGATTCAAGGGCGCGAAGAAGACATGAAGAAACAGATGGAGGAAGCCCTGCAACACATCACCGAAGAGATGAAGGACTATGAAGGAATGGTGCTGGTGGCGATCAACAAGGAAGGACATCCTTGCATCCACACGGTCGGCGTCAACATTTTCGAAGCCGTGGGACTCATCGAACTGGGAAAACAGATCATTCTGTCGGAAGAACCCGATTCCCTGTGACCCCCGCCTGGCGGGGGTTTTTTCTCTCATCAAAAAAGCCCCCTGGTCGGGGGCTGAGGCTGTTGACAAAGAAGGGTCAACAGCCTTTTTTGTTGAATTCGGAATAAAACAATTCCGAAGGAAGGTTTTTATATGTTCAGGACGAACCCATCCAGGGAATTTCAACCCGAAACAGTCAACATAGAAGACCTTGTTCCCCAAGATCACTTGCTTAGAAAAATCAATGAAACCATCGACTTTTCGTTTAT